>JAPOVO010000348.1:8551-11518 GCA_026708165.1 Chloroflexota bacterium
ACACGCTTTCTGATCGAGACCCAGCGACCGGACGGCGGGTGGGATGAACCGTGGTTCACGGGAACAGGCTTTCCCGGCGATTTCTATGTCAAGTATCACCTATATCGAATCGTATTTCCGTTGATGGCCCTTGGCCGGTTCGTCAACGTCCAGGGCTGAAGTCGCAACCGGAGCCGGCTGATGGACAGCCGCCCGGTTCCAGAGGGGCTGCTTGTTCTCACGCCGCTGGCCATCGAGGCGTGGGCAATGCGGAGGGCGCTTCCCGGCGTCACCGTGCTCAAGACGGGACTTGGCAGGGGGAAATCCATTGCAGCGCGGCCTATGGTCGATCGGATCGATCCGGAGGTGCTCGTAATCGCCGGATTTTGCGGGGCGCTGGACCCGTCCTTACGGCCGGGTGACGTTGTCGTCGCGAGCAGAGTGTGGGGGACAGATGGCTCTTGTTTGAAGCTCGAACCTGATTTGCTCGAATCAGTGCTGCGGCGCGGTGGGATTAGGGCCAGGTCGGGGCTGATTATTTCGTCGGGCCGCCTAGTGCGAGGCGAGCAGCGAACACTACTCCACCAGGCGGGGGGGATGGCGGTGGACATGGAATCGGCCTGGCTAGCGCGGACGGCACGCTCTCGACCTGTGGCCGTGGTGAGGGTGGTCGTGGATACGCCGGGGAGGGAGCTTCTTAGTCCAATCAAGACAATAGTCGGTGGCGTGAAAGGGCTTCGGACGCTGACGCGCGTAGGACCGGCGTTGAGGAATTGGGCATCGCACCAGCGAGATCGGGGCGGGGCTTGAAGCATCAAAGCAAGTTCGGCAGGTTCGACTGTTTGGCCCCGAATCATTACTATGAGCGTGAACGGTTGTCGCGTGCTCGACGTTAAGGGAAATAAATGGGCGTACCTTTAAGGCAGACAGCGCGGCTCGCCACCTATCTGCTCAGGCAGAAGCTAGCAGGCCGCGAGAAATACCCGCTCATCGTCGAGCTAGAACCGTTGTTCGCCTGCAATCTGGCATGTACGGGCTGCGGCAAGATCCAATATCCCGTCGAAATCCTGAAGAAGCGGATGACCGTCGAGGCCGCCGTGGCGGCGATCGAGGAGAGCGGCGCTCCCATGGTCTCCATCGCGGGCGGGGAACCACTAATTCACCCGGAGATTCACCAAATAGCGCGCGAGCTGATTGCGAGAAAGAAGTTCGTATACCTGTGCACGAACGCGCTCTTGATGAAGAGGAAGATAGACCTGTTTGAACCATCGCCTTACTTTGCGTGGGCGGTGCACGTTGACGGTCTCCGGGAGCGCCACGACCAGTCGGTGGACAGGGAGGGAGTATTCGACATCGCGGTGGACGCGATCAAGATGGCGAAGGAGAGAGGTTTCCGCGTAACCACCAACACGACCATCTTCACGCACGACTCCGTGAGAGATGTCCGCGCGGTCATGGACTTCCTGAACAATGAGCTTGAAGTCGACGCCATGATGATCTCTCCGGGCTACGCTTACTGGAAAGCGCCTGATCAAGAGCACTTTCTGCCGGTGGATCAGGCGCGCAAGCTGTTTAGCGAAGCGTTCGCAAACGGCAAGCGCCGCGAGTGGAGGCTCAACCACTCCCCGTTGTTCCTCGATTTTCTTGAGGGAAAGATCGACTTCCAGTGCACGGCGTGGGGGATTCCCAGCTACTCGATCTTCGGCTGGCAGCGTCCTTGTTACCTGATGGCTGACGGCTATGTCGAGACTTATCAGGAGTTGGTCGAAACGACCGATTGGGAAAAATACGGACGCGGGCGAGACCCACGCTGCGACAACTGCATGGCACACTGCGGGTACGAACCCACGGCCGTGCTTGAAACGACGAGCTCGCTCCGGCATTCGGTCAGAGCGATGTTTGAGAGCATAGCCAGCTAGCCAAACCGGCGGTTCAGAGTTCGATATAAGCCCGGCAAACCGCCCTTGAGTCGCGCCACGAGGCCGAGCCATTTCGGCACTATGGCCTCCGGTTGGCCCGTCTCGATGGATCGGACGATGACTTGGGCCACCTTTTCGGGCGTTATAGGGCGCGGCCAGGACCTAGAGTACGGTGCCCCCTGCCGGTTGAAGAACTCGGTGGCGACCACTCCCGGACTGACGACCGTGACTCCGACGCCCGATCCGGCGACTTCCTGCCGTAGACCTTCGCTGAAGATGATGAGCGCCGCCTTGGTGGCGGAGTAGACGGTCTCGCCGCCCACTCCCAGGTGGCCGGCAATCGACGCGACGTTGACTATGTGCCCCCGGCCACGGTCGATCATCGGAGGCGTAAGCTCACGCGCCAACAGTATCGCGGCGCGCAGGTTGAGTCGAATGAGTTGGTCGATGACTGTCACCGGCATGTGCGTGAAGGCTCCTGTCCAGCCGGCTCCCGCGTTGTTTACCAGAATGTCGATTGCTCCCAGATGGGCCGCCGATTCTTCGACGCACCTCGTTATAGACACCTCATCCGTGAGGTCCGCGACTATGGCCGTCCCGCCCACCTCCGCAACCAGTTCAGCGAGACGCCGTCGGTCGCGGCCAACCAGGGCCAGCCGCGCGCCCCTGGTGGACAGGGCTTTTGCGGTTGCGAGTCCGATGCCTGAGCTGGCGCCAGTAACGAGCGCTCCGGCGCCATTGAGATTCATAGTCTCCCCGCGGTTTGTACGATGCACTTTCAAGGCCGCACCATAGCACCGTCTGCGGGAGGTTGAAGGAGAAGCCCGAGCCGCTCGTGGGTCGTATGCAGACAGGAGAGTGGGCGGAGAATGCGTTTGCGTAATGAGCGGCGAAACGCCGGCGCTTGCGGAACGGGCAAGAATCGTATTATTGGCGATGCCCATTTCGAAACGGCCTCAACAAGCGAGCTAGTGAATTGATATATCCGTTAGACACACACAGAAATGAAGCCGGACATCTGGTGATCGGCGGCTGCGACGTGGTCGATCTTGTTCAGGAGATTGGATCG
>JAPOVO010000445.1 GCA_026708165.1 Chloroflexota bacterium
CGCGCGATTCGATACATCGCACACGACCGCGGAGCGCGTCCCGCCGAGCGCGGGACCCGCGTGCACGAGACCATCGGCCACGCCTTTCGATACGGACATCTCGAAGCAGCGGTTGGGCTGGCGCAGCTTCCCGCCGTGCCGGAGCAGAACCGCCAGCGGGTCGAGCTGGCGAACAGGCTTTCGGCCAAGCTGGAGAAGATCGACGGGATAATGCCTCCGTTCGTCCCGTCGAACACCTCGCACGTCCACTGGCTCTACCACTTCCGGATAGCGACCGAGGCGTTTCGGGTCGACACGGGCTACTTCATCGACGCGCTCAACGCCGAAGGGCTAAGGTGCGGTCCCGCGATGTATTACCTGATTCCGTATAGCCACACGTTTATGGAAGACCGCGAAGCCATTCTGGAGAGTTTGCCGAACGCCCGCGAGCATCTCTCGAATACGGTCCGATGGCCGTGGACCGACAAGTATTCCGACGCCGATATCGAGGACATGGCGGCGATTGTGGCCAAGGTGGCCGGGGCGTACCGGAACTAGCGGTCTGCGTGCGGCGCGGTTGGGTTTTACGAACCCGTAACCCACGAGTTACTGGAGTTGGAGAATTTTCTTGAAGGGCTGAAATTGGCCCGTCTACCGCTTCATCGATGCGCGGAAATCGGTATCATCCTATACAGCTTTGAGCGATAGCGTGCAGTCGGGGACCCGGTGCGACCGCCCGCCGGGGAAACAGGAGAAGTTGGCTGATGGCAGTTCAAACAGGCGACTTTAAGGTAATAGGCACAAGTCCCGTACGCCATGACGGCGTGGACAAGGTGACCGGACGCGCTCAGTACGGGGCCGACGTGGCCCTGCCTGGGACTCTTTACGGGAAGGTCCTCCGTAGTCCTCACGCACATGCCCGAGTGCTGTCGATCGACACGAGCGGCGCGGAGGAGCTACCGGGCGTATTTGCGGTGATCACCAGCGACGATATGCCGGAGCCGGCCGAAGGCGAGACCGGCGGCGGCGAAGGCGGAGAGCAGCAAAACATCGCGCACAAGAGCGCCAATATGCTCGCCCGTGACAAGGTCCTTTACGACGGGCACGCGGTCGCGGCGGTAGCCGCCGTGGACTTTCACACCGCCGACGAGGCGCTGCGCCATATCAAGGTCGAATACGAAGTCCTTGAACCGGTGCTGGACGTGCTCAAGGCGATGGAGCCGGACGCGCCGTTGCTCCACGACGATCTATTCATGGATACGGGTGGCGCCAAGGCCGACGCGGCCAGCAACGTGGCCCAGCACATCATCTACGCCGAAGGCGACATGGAGGCTGGTTTCGCCGCGGCCGACGTCGTGATCGAGCAGGAGTTCACGACCGCAACCGTTCACCAGGGATACATCGAAACGCACAACGCGACGGCCGTGTGGGGGGCCGACGGCTACATCAAAGTCTGGTGCTCCACCCAGGGCTCGTTCAGTGTGCGGTCCGAGTTGAGCGACCTGCTCCAGGTACCGATATTCAAGATAAAAGTCATTCCTGCCGAGATCGGCGGCGGCTTTGGCGGCAAGACGACCGTATATCTTGAGCCGCTCGCCGCCCTGCTCTCCAGGAAGAGCGGGCGGCCGATCAAGATGACAATGGACCGCGCGGAAGTCCTTAAGGCCACAGGCCCCACTCCCGGCGCCTACGTGCGGGTAAAGATCGGTTCCACCAAAGCCGGCGATATCACCGCGCTCGAAACGTGGATCGCGTTCGAGGCCGGGGGGTATCCCGGTTCGCCGCTCGACGCCGGTTGCAAGTGCGCCTTCGCGCCATACAAGCTGACGAACTTCCGGGTCGACGGTTTCGACGTCGTCGTCAACAAGCCGAAGTCGCACGCGTACCGGGCGCCCGGCGCGACGATCACCGAATTCGCGGTCGAGGCCGTCGTCGACGAGATTTGCGAAGCGCTGGACATGGATCCGGTCGAGTTTCGGCTTCGTAACGCCTCTAAGGAAGGCACCCTGCGAGCCGACGGACTGATCTACCCGCCGGTCGGCAATATCGAGTGCGTGGAGGCCGCGCGAGACTCGGAGCATTGGCAGACGCCGCTGGAACGGGCACCCGGCAAGAAACGCGGGCGTGGATTCGCCTCCGGTTTCTGGTTCAACTGGGGTGGCACTTCCTCGGCCACAGGCCGGCTGAATCCCGACGGTACGGTTACGCTGACACAGGGATCGACCGACATCGGCGGCACGCGCACGTCGGTGGCGATGCAGCTTGCCGAACCGCTCGGCATTCCCGTGGAAGACGTCAATCCCATCGTCGCCGATACCGATTCGGTCGGATACACCGACGTTACCGGCGGCAGCCGGGTCACCTACTGCACCGGCCAGGCGAGTTTCGAGGTCGCGCAGGAGATGATCAGGCAGATCATCACGGGACTGGCGGAAGCGTGGGAGGAGCCGGTTGACGCAGTCGTGTTCGAAAACGGGACCTATTCCGCCAACGGAACGACTGCGACTCTCAAAGAGGCCGCCGCCATCCTCAACGAGAACAACATCGAGGTCGTCGCCACCGCCAGCGTGACGCCAGAAAGAGAGGGCGGCGCCTTCGCCGTGCACGTAGCCGACGTGGAGGTCGACGAGGAGACCGGCAAGGTAGAGATTCTTCGATACACGGCTGTCCAGGACGCGGGAATCGCGATCTATCCGCCCTACGTCGAGGGGCAGATGCAAGGCGGCGTGGTGCAGGGGATCGGCTGGGCGCTGAATGAGGAGTATTTCTACGACTCCGACGGCTGCCTGCGCAACGCGAGCCTGCTGGACTATCGAATGCCTACGACTCTGGACCTGCCGATGGTCGACACTATCATCGTCGAGGTCCCAAATCCCGACCATCCGTATGGCGTCCGCGGCGTTGGAGAAGTCCCGATCGTTCCGCCTCCGGCGGCGATTGCGAACGCGATCTACGATGCGGTTGGAGTGCGGATGCGAGATCTGCCGATGGCACCGCATAAGGTCAGCCTGGCGATCTCGGAAAACGGCGGATAGAAGTCAGCCGCTGGCTGCGGATCTAGTCGCCTCAGTCATGCGGGAACTAACTGTAGGCGCGATTCCTGAATCGCCGCGCGGGCCGTCCGCGCGTATGTAAATATGCCCGTCGAGGCGAATAGCCCGAGGTCGCGCAAGCCGCGACGCGTGCTTATTCTGACGCCGTTCGCCTCGCCCAACCGAGGCGGGGCGGAGACGCACATCGACCGGCTTATCGCCGCGCTGGCGAGGCGGAACATACTCGTCACGCTGCTCACGTATCAGCCGCTCGTCTCCCCAGTCAAAGCCGCAGCACGCGAACCGCTCCCGAATGGTGAGGTGATCCGCATTCCGTGGTTCGGGCGGGGCTGGCATCCGCGCATCGAACCGTACGCGCCGCTCAACTTCGCATACCTGGTTCCAGGACTGCTGGCGGGCGCCATCCGCTATCGAATTATGGAGAAGACCGATTTCGATGTAATCCACGCTCATGGGTTCGCCGCCGCCGTTGTCGCCCTGGGACTGCGGTGGACTGGCCTGCGTCAGCCGATCGTAGTAAGCACCCACGCCGTATACGGTCTAACCCAAGGTTCATCGCTTGCAAAAGCCGTGGGGATGTTGCTCCGGCGCGTGGACCAGACTCTGGCGGTGAGCGAGGCGTCACGCCGGGAACTGGTATCAATCGGATTGGATCCGGCACGGGTGGGCGTCTATCGCCACTGGGTAGACGTCGACGTGTTCAGGCCGGCGCGTAGCAGGGCCGAGGCGCGTGCGGGCCTGGGCTGGGAGCCGTCGGTACCGACCTGCTTGTTCGTGGGGCGGCTGCTACGCAAGAAAGGCGTCGAAATAGTGCTGGAGCTTGCCCGGCGGATGCCCGACGTGCGTTTCAGGATACTGGGAGCTGAAGGCGACATGGACGATGAAGTCGTCGACGCGGCGGCGGCGATTGCCAATCTCGACCTGATGCGGGACCCGGGCGGTCCTGAAGATGGTCGCCTCAGGACAATCGCGGGAATGTATGCGGCCGCCGACCTTCTGTTGGTGCCTTCGCAGTATGACGAGGCCGCGGGTCTCGTGGTCCTGGAGAGCAGCGCCGCCGGCACGCCGGTTGTCGCGAGTGATTTGGGCGGTCTGCGAGAAACGGTTACGTCTGAAAACGGCCGGCTGATTGAGCCGACCGTCGACGCATTCGAATCGAAGGTATCCGCCATGCTGTCTGATCGAGCCGCCCTGGGATCGCTCGGTGCGCAGGCGCGCGCTTTCGCCGAGCGCCAGTTTTCGGAACGCAACGTCGATCTGATCGTGCAGCGATATGGATTCGACTTTGACAACGCCTCCGATTGATGTGACGGTGTGAAAGGCAATGCATGGGCAGGGTCTCGATCTTGCGGTTGGCTGCTGACCATGAGGAAAACCTCGGCGAATGACGACGAGGTCGCGGCTCCGGCCGGTATCAGGCCCGAGCGGGCGGATCGCGTAATCTATCGAAAGGGTCGCTTGTAATAAGGAGTCGCCTAGTGGCGGTGGTCCATGTCCCGTCAGCCATGCGAGAGCTAACCGAAGGCGCGGCGCGGATCGACGTGGCCGGAGATACCGTGCGAGAGGTGATCGAAGCAATGGAAGCGAAACATCCGGGCTTCAGGGAACGGCTGCTGAAGGACGGCAAGCTCCGGCCCGGGATGCAAGTGTTCGTTGACGGTGTCAGCAACCGGTCCGGTCTGCGGGCGAGAGTAAAGGAGGAGACGCGGGTCCATTTCATCCCCGCGATGGCGGGGGGCGCCTGGAATAGCACGTCTGCGCATTCCGTGAGATGTATTGCCGATGAGTAGCCGACCATTTCACGTCGCGTTGACCAAAGGCGCCCGATATGACTCGGTCCTTCGCCACAAGACGGAACTCGAATCCACCAGCGTTCAACTCAACGTCGTCGAGGTTCCAACCTCCGATGACGAGGCCGTGGATATATTGTCCGGCTTTCATGGAGTTGTATGGACCCACTGTCCTTACAGACTCACGCCGTTCGACCAGCTGCCTGATCTGGTCGGCGTGCTGGCCCCGACAGTTGGCGTCGATCACGTAGATTTAGGAGCGGCCACCGAAGCCGGAGTCGTGGTGGGACACCTGCCGGCATTTGCGACGGAGCAGACCGCCGATATCGTGATGTTCCTGATTCTGGGGGCGGTTCGCCGAGTTCCCCAAGCCATCGAACAATGGCGTCAGGGCAAGCGGACTATCAGTGACTGGGAGGGCGCGGTCGACCACCTGGGGGACATGCGCGGCGGCGTTCTGGCACTCATCGGTTTCGGGCGGATCGCCCGCGCGGTTGCAGCGCGCGCACAGGCGTTTGGGACCACATGTATCGCGTATGCGCCCACCGTGTCTGAATGGGAAGTGACCTCACACGGAGTTCGCAGGGTTGGTCTCGAAGAGGCGTTTCGAGAGGCAGACATCGTTTCGCTGCATCTGCCGCTCACCGACGCGACGTATCATTTCGTTGACGAATCGCTTATCGGGCTAATGAAGCCGACGGCGGTGCTGATCAACGTCGCCCGGGGGGCGGTAGTAGACGAGGAGGCGCTTGTCCGTGCGCTGCGCGCGGGGCGGATCGCCGGAGCCGGCCTGGACGTATTCGAAAGCGAGCCGCCCGATCCCGAGAATCCGCTGGTGAATATGTCGAATGTCATCTGGACGCCGCACGCCGGAGGCTCGACCGATATCGCCATAAACCGCGTCGGGCAAGGCTCAATAGAGCAGATCGCCTGGATGGCTGAGGGCTACTGGCCGCGCCACATCGCGAATCCCGACGTGGTTCCGAGGGTCAAGCTGCGACGCCGGGGATATAAGGACAGCGAAACGCCTTAACGACCGAACGTCCTGCAAAACCCAAACCGGCTAAACCGTCGCCGCAAGCTCCGTGACTTCGGAAGCGGGAACGCCGTCGGTTAAGACCACTGCCCGTCCAGAGTGTGAGGCCACACGAGGTCCAGGAGTGGTTATACCCGTCAGATTCAATACATCAGCAGCGCCGACGCTGACTCGCTGTTCGGCGAGCGGCTCTCGACGAATCTCGCGGAGTATCTTCACCGCCTCGGGGAGCGCGTACTGTTCGCCGACGAAACCGGAAACGAAACGCCCTCCGCGCACCTCGCCCCTGGCTTCGAGCCGTCTGAGTGCTTTCAGCAGGTAACGCCAGGGCATAGCGACGCTCTCCTGCTGTATGAGATCGCGGAATATGACGCCGTAGCGGTCGAGCAGCATTCCCGCCAGGCTTTCAGCCAGCCTGTGCTCGTCGTCCGGGTCGCGGTCGGGAACGCTGATAGCCGCCCAACGTCCCGGCGGGCTGGCGGCGATGCCGTTGAATCCCGAACGTCGCGGACGCCGCCGGTGGTGTGACCGCCACCCTTGCGCGATGGTCCTAATCCCTTGGAATCCATCCGAGGTAACGAGTCCCGCGCCTATCAACTCACGCAGTCCCTGTTCCACATCAGTTCGCAGCCTGCCGGTTTGCGTGGCGATCTCGTCGAAGAACAGTGCACCGCGCCGGCGCAAAAGCTGCAAGACTTCACCGGCTGCGCCAATTTCCGGCTCTGGCGGCTTGTCGGTCATGTAGCTGCGGGCGGCGGTCAGCAGATCAGGCAAGTCCTCCCTGAAAGCCAACGTCATGGGAGTGGCGCGCGTGGCGGCGGAGCGCGAAGCGCCTTGGTCGGCGTGTCCGTTTGCGTCCACTGCCGGACGCCGGGGCGAAAGTCTCGCCCACACGATCTCTCCAGCAAAGCAAAGCTCATCGAGGTCGCTGGGACGGTAGTCTCGGACGCGCGCCGGAAGCAGGTCGCGCTCCCACGCCGGCGCCGGAGCCTCGAATCCCTGAAGCCGCCGGATGGCTCGCCGGATACCCTCCTTGCCTTCGAGACGGGTTTTGGAGTCGGCGTGCTGCCAGCGCACCAGGAATCGCATGAAGTCGCGCGCTGAAACCGGCGCGATTTCCCTCCGTAGCTTTTCGAGCGTGTAACGATGGACACGGGCCAGAAGGCGTCTGTCGCAAAACTCCTCGATCTCTGCGCCCGGTGTGAAGGTCCCGCGCAAAATGAAGCCGCCCGATTCCACGTGCAGAAGACCCATCTCGACGTCTCGCCGGTCCAGTGCAGTTCGCTCGCATAGCGCCTCAGCAGTCGTTGGGGCCAAGACCTCGGTGTGTCCGCGGATAATCTGGGTGATTGCGTCTTCACGATTTTCCGCCGCGACTGCCACACCGTCGGGGAGAGCCAACTCGGGGACTTCGCGGTGGGGGAACAGTTGCGCGATCAACCTGACACTTTCGGCCGCGTACCATACGCGGTTTGACCCGCCATCGAGCGAGCGCGCCCGCCCGGCCAGCGCGAGCTCCAGCAGCCAGGGTCTCCAGTCCTGAATGAAGCGCTCTTCGATTGCGACAAGACCTAACAGCGCGTCGTGGACCTCTTCGGCATCGCGGGGCTGCGGCCAAGCTTCCTCCGCTACGCGGCGAATCGCGTCGGCATCGAGCGCTCCGAGCTCGCGAGCGTCTTCGGGCAACACACGGCGAAGGCTCACTGCACGAGTTCGGCGCTCCTCAATTGGGGCCTCGTCCAGATAGGTATAAGGCTTACCGCTCACCACCTCATGGGACATGGGCGACGGTTCTGCCGTATCCACCGCGTGAAGGCGAATACCGCCGTCTTCGATTCGACTCAGAATCTCGGCGAGACCGTCAACGTCCATGGCCTCCCGCAGGCAGTCGTGGACTGTTTGGCGAATCAGCGGGTGATCGGGGAGTTCGAGCGGCCCGGTGCTTTCTTCCTGGCGGCCGACCTGGTCGGGAAAGACGGCGGCCATTAGATCGTCGCCGCGCATACGTTGTAAGAACGGCGGGACGCGCCGTCCGCCACGCTGCCGTAGGATCGCCAGCGCCCTCGTTGCATTCCATCGCCAACGGGTTGGGAACAAAGGGGTGTACAGGATGGCCTGCTCGAGCAGCCGCGTTACGCTGGATGACTTCAAGTAGGAAAAGGACTCTTCCAGCGGAAACGAGTGCTGCGGTCCCAGCGATAGCAGGAAAGCGTTGTCGTTGGCGGCAGCTTGAAGTTCAAAGTCGAACTTGACGCAGAAGCGCTTACGCAGCGCGAGACCCCACGCGCGATTTATCCGCTGTCCGAACGGCGCGTGGACTACGAGCTGCATCCCTCCCGTTTCATCGAAGAACCGTTCGAATACGACGTTCTCGGCGCTCGGCACAGTTCCAAGCGCCTCTACTGAGGCTCGCACGTACTCGATTAGCTGCTCCGCGCCTAGGTCATTTAGGGCGCATCGATCACGCAGCATCTTGGCAAGGGTCGCGGGTTCGTCGAGTCCGGCGGCCACGTCTTGCCGCAGACGCCCCACCTCTTCGGAAAGCTCCACGGTGCGACCCGGCGCTTCTCCCAGCCAGAACGGTATGGTCGGTGGCGCGCCCTGAGCGTCGATGACCCTGACCGTTCCCTGAGTGACCCGCTGGATGCGCCAGGACGTGCTGCCGAGAAGGAAGATGTCGCCGGCCATGCTTTCCATGGCGAAGTCTTCGTTGACCGACCCGACCTTTATCTCATCCGGTTCCTTGATAACGGGGTAATCGCCGGTCTCGGGAATGGTCCCGCCGTTAGTGAGCGCAGTCATGCGAGCGCCGCGCCTACCGCGCAGGACTCGGTTTATCCGGTCGTGATGCAGCAGCCTGGGTGCACGGCCCGCCCCGTCTCCGACGCCCGCTGCGAGCATCTCCACAATTTCGTTGTAGTCCTTGCGGGTGAGGTCTGCGAACGGAGCGGCCTTGCGCGTGAGATCGAACAGAGCGTCTTCATTCCAGTCCTCACACGCGCACTCGGCAACGATCTGCTGGGCAAGCACGTCCAGAGGTGCAACCGGCTGCACGATTCGGTCGAGGCGTCCGGCTCGAGCGGCGCGAACCAGCGCCGCGCATTCGATCAACTCGTCGCGGGTCGTGGGGAACAGCCGTCCGTGGGGACGCACGCTCAGCCTGTGTCCGGATCGGCCGACCCGCTGCAGGAAGGCGGCGATGCTGCGCGGGGACCCGATCTGGCAGACCAGGTCGATGCTGCCGATGTCGATGCCCAATTCCAGCGACGCCGTCGCCACCAGAGCCTTAAGGGTCCCTTCCTTGAGCCGTCGCTCTACCAGCAGCCGCCGCTCCTTGGCCAGGCTGCCATGATGGCTCGCAACGGCGTCGGCTCCGAGGCGCTCGGTCAGATTGTGTGCTACCCGCTCGGCGAGCGCGCGCGTGTTTACGAACAGCAGCGAGGTCTTGTGCGACTCGATAAGCGCGGCGAGCCTGTCGTAGATGTCTCCCCATTGCTCTCTGGGGGCCACGGCCTCGAGATCGCTCGGCGGCGTTTCGATGGCAAACTCGATGTCACGCTGGTGGCCAAGATCGACGATTTCACAACTGGCTTCTGGACTGGCGCCGACCAGGAACTTCGCTATTTCTTCCAGGGGCCGTTGCGTGGCCGAAAGTCCGATCCGCTGAGGTGGGGTGTTGGCGATGTGGTCCAGCCTCGCCAGCGAGAGCGCGAGGTGGCTTCCGCGCCGGTCGCGGGCGAGTGCGTGGATTTCGTCCACGATGACGGTGCGGACCGTGCGCAACATCTCGCGACCATTCTTGGCCGTCAGTAGCAGGTAAAACGACTCCGGCGTTGTGATAACGATATGCGGCGGCCGGCGGACCATCGCCTGGCGGTCGGATTGAGCGGTATCGCCCGTGCGTACAAACGTGCGGATTTCCGGGACGTGCAGCCCCGAGCTACGGCCGGCCTCGCGGATTCCGGCCAGCGGCTCTTCCAGGTTGCGCTGAATGTCGTTGCTGAGCGCCTTGAGCGGCGATATGTAGACGACGGCGGTTTCGTGGGCCAGCTCGCCATCGCCGCCGTGGGCAACGAGATCATCAATGCTGGACAGGAAAGCCGCGAGCGTCTTGCCGGAGCCCGTCGGCGCGGCCAGAAGCGTATTTCGACCCGACCGTATTAGCGGCCAGCCGGCATCCTGAGCGTCGGTCGGCGCGCCGAACCGGCGTTCGAACCAATTCCGGACCGAGGGCTGAAAGGCCGCAAGCACGCCTTACTCTCTCACGAGCGTCACCAGCCCATCCTCGTTTTAGTCGCAGATTGCAGGAGGATAGCGCTGTCCAATCGAGCCTTTTCTGTAGATTGTCTTAGCGATTCAAGTATACGAGGCCCCCGGCAGAGCCTGGGCTAGCGTCAGCCGAACCGACCGGTTATGTATGCCTCGGTCCGCTTATCGCTGGGAGTCGTAAACAGAAGTTGGGTTTCGGCGAATTCGACCAGACCGCCCGCGCCATGTTCGTCTACGTTAAAGAACGCAGTGCGGTCGGATACACGCGCGGCCTGCTGCATGTTGTGGGTCACGATTACGATTGTGTACTTCTCGCGCAGTTCGCGTATCAGGTCCTCTATACGCGTGGTGGCTATCGGATCGAGCGCCGAGCACGGCTCGTCCATCAAAATAACCTCCGGCTCCACCGCCAGCGCACGCGCGATACACAGGCGCTGCTGCTGACCGCCGGACAACGCGAGCCCGCTCTGCTTGAGATCATCTTTGACTTCGTCCCAAAGGGCCGCGCCGCGCAGGGAGCGTTCAACGATGTCCTCGAGCTTTCCGTCGTATCCGTTTACGCGCGGACCGTAAGCGACGTTCTCGAAGATGGTCTTAGGGAAAGGGTTCGGCTTCTGAAAAACCATGCCGATCCTCTTTCTTATCTCGACCGGGTCTACGCTCCGAGCATATATGTCGCGGTTGCGAAAGAGGACGCGGCCTGCGTGACGGGCGGCGGGAATAAGCTCGTTCATTCGGTTGAAGCAGCGCAGGT
>JAPOVO010000273.1 GCA_026708165.1 Chloroflexota bacterium
TTGGGCGCGCAAAGTGTCTGGCATTTTCAACCTATGCAAGGTTAGGCTGGATCGAACTGGTGGCGCAAAGAGGCTCCCCGCGCGCTACCGTGGGCGGTATACGGAGGCGAACCCCGCGCAACCGGCTATCTGATGCTGCTGGCAATCGACATAGGCAACACCAACATAACCATCGGGGCCTTCGATTTCCCCGACATTAGGCGCTCGTGGCGGCTCAATTGCGACCGCTCCAGGACTGCCGATGAATACGCGCTGCTCCTGAAGTCTTTTATCCAATCGGCGGATCTCCGACCCGAAGACATCTCGACGGCGATAATCGGGTCTGTGGTCCCGCCGCTTACCGATACCGTCGCCGGCTCCATAAAGCTGGCGTTGCGGGTCGAACCTAAGATCGCTAGGTCCAACGCGATTCCCGGTACACGACCCTTGGTGGACAATCCGCCCGAAGTGGGAATCGACCGCATGGCGAACTGCGTAGCGGCGCACGAGCGCCACGGCAGTCCGGCAATCGTCGTCGACTTTGGCACGACCACCAACTTCGACGTAACCTCCGTCGATGGCCACTACGTAGGCGGCGTGATCGCTCCCGGAGTCTCTATGTCCATCGAATCCCTGTTTCAGGGAGCCTCGCAGCTTCCCAGGATTCAGTTCCGCCGTCCCGGGAAGATCGTCGGTGCCAACACCGTCGCCTGCATGGAGACGGGCGTCTATTGGGGATACGTCTATTTGGTGCGCTCGATGGTCGATGCGATCAGCGGCGAGCTTGGCGAGAACCCGCGCGTCATCGCGACTGGGGGATTGGCTCCCGCGCTGGCCAACGAGATCGAGTCCATCGACGACATAGACCCGGCGCTCACGCTCCACGGTCTCGCGATAATCCACCAACGGCTGCAAGAGCAGAGCCAATGATCCTCAGCGGCAAGCGAATAGTGCTCGGGGTGACCGGAAGCATCGCGGCGTACAAGGCTGTTTATCTGGCCAGCGTCCTCACGAAGTTTGGCGCCAGGCTCGATGCGGTTATGACCCCCTCCGCCGCGCGGTTCGTCGGCCCCGTCAGCTTCGAAGGTCTTACCGGAAGGCCCGCATACACGAGCGTGATGCAGTCGACACCGGAGGGCGAGATCGCCCACGTGGCGCTCGGATCGACCGCCCAAGCCGTCGTAATCGCCCCGGCTACGGCCGGCACCATCGCGCGGCTCGCCGCCGGAATGGCGTCCGACATCCTCACGGCTACGGTCCTCTCCTCGGCGGCGCCGGTCGTCATCGCGCCCGCGATGGAGTCCGAGATGTACCTGAGCGCCGTTACTCGCGAAAACCTCCAGACTCTCCAATCGCGGGGAGCCACCGTCATCGAGCCGGAAACCGGCCGCCTCGCCAGCGGCCGCGAGGGGCCGGGGCGCATGGCCGAACCCGACCGGATAATCGACATTCTCCGCGGAGTTCTCGGCAGAGGCGGACCGCTCGCCGGTCGAAAGATTGTCGTCACCGCTGGAGGCACCAGAGGACAGATCGATCCGGTCCGTTTTATCGGCAATCCATCGTCGGGGCGTCAGGGAATTGCCATCGCCGCCGAGGCCCGCGACCGCGGTGCGCGCGTGAGCCTGATACTGGGAAATCACTCTCACCCGCCGCCGGCCGGCGTTCAACTACTGCACACCCTCAGCTACGCGGCGATGCGGGATGCTGTTCTCAATGAAACCGCCGGCTGCGACGCGTTGATAATGGCGGCGGCCGTCAACGACTTCGAGGCCGCCCAGGTGAGTCCCGGCAAAATCAAGAAATCTGGCGGCGGACTTACGCTGTCGCTTACCGAAAACCCCGACTTTCTGCTGGATCTGAACGACGACATGGTTAAGATCGGATTCGCCGCCGAGACCGGGGAGTTGAAGAAGAACGCCGAATCGAAGCTGGCTGAAAAACGGCTCGACGCGATTGTTGCGAATGACGTGACGGAGGAAGGCGCGGGATTCGCGTCGCCGACCAATCATGTCAGGATTCTGAGACGCGGAGCCAAGTGGCACGACGTTCCGCTCGGAACGAAAGAGTCGGTGGCTGAGAAGATCGTCGACGTGGTCCAGGATCTCGTGGGAGACCGGGCCGGTTAGCGGCAGCATTCGCCCGCCTGCGCGGCAGGGGTAACTATGGAGCAAGAACAAGGGAACTCGCCCGCCGGGTCGAAACCCAACGTCATGGAGCCCGTGCGGACGGTATCCGTAACCGACGCCTCTATCCGCCCGCCGCGGGTAGATTCCCCGTCGCCCGGACCGGTTGCGCCTCATGCAGTTGCCGCCGTCCCCTCCACGTTTTTGGGAGATCGAGGCGGTCATCGACAAACCGGGACTCCGGGCGTCGACTCCCGCTGGCCGCTGACTCTCCTGGCTCTGCTCGTCGCAGGCATTGTGATCGGCGCCTTGGTCGGCTCGGTGCTCGCCGTCATCGCGTTTCCCTAGTCCGGCACGGTCCTGCAAGGTTCCCGGGATGCTGGTCCGCTTCCGCCATTACAATTCCCACCGAGCCAGGATCCTATTGCCCGGAGAGCTAGCGTGACTCTGAGCATCACCGGTAAGCGATGGGAAATCTCGAAGCGCGCCCCCAGGAGCGTATTCAGCAAGAACGCCGACCTCCCCCCGCTGGCCGTCCAGCTTCTTCACAACCGGTCGTATAAGAGCCGCGAGCAAATCGAATCGGTCTTGGATAATTCCGAGCCGCCGCACGACCCGTTCCTCATGTCGGGAATGGAAGAGGCTGTCGAGAGGATTCTTCGCGCGCTCCAATCCCGCGAGACCATCTGCGTTTATGCGGACTACGACGCCGACGGAGTCTCGGGGGCGGCCGTGCTTATCTCCATGCTTCGGTCGCTCGGAGCCGACCCGCGCTCCTACTTTCCCAAACGCTTGGAAGAGGGCTACGGACTCAACGAGCGTGCCATCCGCGCGATCCGCGAGTCCGGAGCGGACGTCTTGATATCGACCGACTGTGGAGCGAACGCCGTCCAGGAAATCGCCGTGGCCGCTGAACTGGGGCTCGATGTGATCGTGACCGACCACCATATCGTCCACACCGATCTTCCCGGAGCCGCCGCCGCGATAAATCCTCACCATCCGGGAGAGCCGTACCCCTTTGACGGCCTCGCCGGCGTCGGTGTGGCCTACAAGCTCGCAGAGGCCGTTCTGCTCGAAGCGGAGATCGAGACCGCCGTCGAAGCCGAAAGTCTGCTGGACTTCGTCGCGCTGGGGACCGTCGCGGATGTGGTCCCGCTTCGCGGCGAGAATCGCTGGCTCGTGCGCGAGGGACTCAGCCGGCTCAACCGATCGCCGCGCGCCGGAATGGCCGCGCTCATCGACGCCGCTGGCGTGGAGCCGGGAGATGTGACGTCAACCGACATCGCGTTTCGTCTTGGCCCGCGTATCAATGCCGCCGGACGCATGAAAGACGCCGCGATTGCGCTCGAGTTGCTTCTCCAACCCAACGTCAACAGTGCCCGCCGGCAAGCGGCGGTTCTTAACGACCTTAACCGTCAGCGCCAGCGAGCGACCGACGGCGTGCTCGATGAAATCTCGACCATGACGCCGGCAACCGGCCCGATATTGGCGCATGGCGCGGATTGGCCTCTGGGCGTGCTGGGGCTTGCGGCCGGGCGTCTGGTGTCCGAGACAGGCAGACCTGCCTTCGTGTCTTCCGGGCAGGCTGGCGACGCGAGGGGCTCCGCCCGCGGTCCCGAGGGAGCCAATGTAAGCGATACCCTCAAAGCCTGTGCCGATGTGTTGGAGCGATTCGGCGGGCACGAACGCGCCGCGGGATTCAGCCTTGAACCTGAGCGAGTCGGCGAGTTTCACGATGCAGTCAGGCGGTACTGGGCTGAATCGGACCAGCCCCAAGCTGCGGACCTGACGCTGAACGCCGACTGCCGTCTCCTGCCTAGGACAATCAGCTTTGAAACGCTCGACCTGCATCAGGCGCTCGAACCTTTCGGCGAGGGATTCCGAGAGCCGGTATACGTCACGTCCGGCCTCACTCTTGGCCGCGCCGACCGCGTAGGTAATAATCAAAATCACCTGAAATTGATGTTCCGGGACATACCGGTTTCGGTGTCGCCTATCTGGTTTGGGATGGGGATGGTGGCCGATGAACTCGCTTTGGGCGCGCGCTACGATGTGGCGTTCAGGCTGGGAAAAAGCTGGTTCCGTGGCGAGCCGCGCGTCGACCTTTTCGTCGAGGACATGCGGACCGCGTCCTAGCCGTCGGTCTGGCCGGGGAAACGCCTAGATTGGCAGTAACGCTTCGCGAAGTCGAGCAGACCAGACTCGTCGACCCGCGCCCGGTTTCCATCGACGAGATTCTCAAGAGCGCTGGCGAATACATCTCGGGACCGCGGCGTGCTGCCGCTCTGAAAATGATCGGCGAAGCGTATGAGTTCGCCCGGAAGTGCCACGACGGCCAGGAGAGGCTTTCGGGCGGGCCGTTCGTCAACCATCCGCTCTCCGTCGCGGCGCTGCTGACCGACGTCCATATGGACGAGGCCGCCCTTTGCGCGGCCCTGCTTCACGACGTCGTCGAAGACTCGTCCTGTGATATCGAGACCATTTCCGGCAAATTCGGGGCCGAGATCGCCGACTTGGTCGATGGCGTCACCAAGCTCACCCAGTTCAACCTGGCGGATCTGGAAGACGCGCAGTTCCGCACGCTCCGCAAGATGTTCATGGCCATGGCGCGGGACATTCGCGTTGTCCTGGTCAAGCTGGCCGACCGTCTCCACAACATCCAGACCGCGTACGCGCTTCCGGAAGCCAAGCGCAGGCGCTTCTGTCAGGAGACTCTGGATCTCTTTGCGCCGCTGGCGGGGCGTCTGGGGATATTCCAGTGGGAATGGCAACTCGAAGATAGAGCGTTCCGTCATCTTGCGCCAAACCGCTACGAGCTCCTTTCGCGGCTCCTCGATGCGCGCCGCGCGGAGCGGGAAGCGCGCGTCAAGGCGATCATGGACGTCTGCAAGGAAAAGCTCGAGAACACTGGAATGACGGCCGAGATTTCCGGTCGAGCCAAGCACATCTACAGCATCGATCAGAAGATGCGGCGAAATGGAGTCGAGATAGACCAGGTCTACGACCTGATAGCCGTTCGGGTGATCGTAAAGACCGTGGAACAGTGCTATCAGGCGCTCGCGATGGTCCACTCCGAATGGCGGGCTATTCCCGGCCAGTTCGACGACTACATCAGCGCGCCAAAGCAGAACCGCTACCAGTCGCTGCACACAGCGGTCGCGGGTCCCGGCGGAATGCCCTTCGAGGTCCAGATTCGGACCGAGGAGATGCACCGCGAGTGCGAATACGGGGTCGCGGCCCATTGGCGCTACAAGGAAGGCCTCTTCGTCCAGGAGGACTTCGACGACAAGCTGTCCTGGATCCGGCAGGTCCTCGAATGGCAGGAGGATCTGGAGACGGCCGCCCCTCTGGTCGACATTCTCAAAGGCGACGTCTTTAGCGATCAGGTGTTCGTCTTCTCGCCCAAGGGCGATGTGGTCGATCTTCCCGCCGGCGCCTCTCCGCTCGACTTCGCCTACCGCATCCACACCGAGGTCGGTCACCACTGCATAGGCGCCAAGGTCAACGGTCGGCTGGTATCCCTCGAATACGAGCTTCAGAACGGTGACAGGGTCGAAATACTTACCAGCAAAGGTAGCCGCGGACCCAGCCGCGACTGGCTCACGATCGTTCGGACCGGTCACGCCCGCGACAAGGTCAGGCAGTGGTTCAAGCGTCAGGAGCGCGCCGAAAACGAAGACTACGGCAGGCTGGTCCTCGACAACGAGCTGCGGCGTCTCGGCCATCGCGGTTTGGCCAGGGTCGAGCAAAAGGCGCTCGAAGCCGTAGCCGACCGCCTCTCATTCTCGGATGTGTCCGGACTTCTCGCCGCTATCGGCTACGGGGCGGTGACGGCCACACAGGTCATAAACCGCCTCGGTCTCGATGCCGACGAGGAGACTCTGGAAGTTGAAGACGTCCGGGAAATCGCCGCGCCTGAGGACGCCGTCGGCGAGCGAATCCGGCCGCCCGTCAACGTTTTGGGAACAGGCGACTTGCTGACGAGGTTGGGAAACTGCTGCAATCCGATTCCGGGCGACTCGATCATCGGCTTCATAACCCGCGGGCGCGGCGTGACCGTACACAACGCCGCCTGCCCCAACGTCGCCAACGTTACTGAGCCGGAGCGGTTGGTGCAGGTCTCGTGGGGAGGTCAGGTCCTCCGCAACTCGGCCGGACTGCCATCCAGGCTGGCTCCCTGTTGCTTGCCGGCCTGGGGGTCGAAGATCGTCGGCGAGCGTGTCGGTGGCGAGGCGGTTGTCCATCTCGCAAGCTGTCCGCAGGTTTCTACCAACGGCGTGGAACGCCTCAGCGTTTCCTGGGGCGAGGAGCTGCGCACACGCCTGCCGGTGACCATGCTGATCACCGCCGGGGACAGGGAAGGCCTGCTGCGTGACGTGGCGGGCGTGGTGGCCGAGCAAGGCTACAGCATTACCTCCGCCTCGGTTTCGACCACCGGTGACGGAGTCGCCCTGCTCCGGGTCAATCTGGACCTCGCCGACATCGACGAGCTGACCCGGCTCCTCAACAGGATCCAGTCCATCCGCAACGTCATGTCCGCCCGCAGGGAAGCCCCCGGCCCGCGCAAGACTTGAGCAACCGCGAGTCGGAGTTCGACGAAAAGATCGCCCGCGTGCGCCGCCTTATGGCCCGCAAGGGCTGGCATTGGGTTGCGCTCTCCGGCGTAGACTCGCTCGCGTGGATCACGGGCGGAGCCAGGTGCTTCGTTGACCCGGGCGGTCCGGCCGGTATCGCCACGATCCTGCTCGGCGCCGACACCGCCATCCTGGTTACCGACAAGGTGGAAGAACGCCGCCTCCGCGACGAGGAGCTGGCCGGACTGCCGCTGGAATACTCGGTTCAGGACTGGACTGACTGGTACTCGCGGCGGGCCGACGTTCTCAAAAAGCTGATCGGAGCCCAACGCGGCGTATCCGATGTACCGCTCTCAGGCTGGGAATCTGGGGAATCGGAGCTTCAACAGCTCCGGTTCAGCCTCACCGGCCCGGAGCAAATCCGGTTCCGCAAGCTGGCCCGCGAAGCTGCCGTGGCGCTTGGAAGGTCGCTCCCGAGATAACGCAGGGGACCACCGAGAGCCAAATCGCCGCAAACATCGAAGCCGAGCTCGCCGCGGCCAATATACGATCTCCGGTCACGCTCGTCGCCGCGGACGAGCGCGTATTCAACTACCGTCATCCGCTCGCTACGGCCATGAAGGTCGATAGGTACGCGATGGTCGTCAGTTCGGCAACCCGCCACGGCCTCTACGCGTCGTTGACGCGGCTAGTCCATTTCGGACCGCCGACTAGGGAGTTGACCGATAAGGCCAGGGCGTGCGCCGAAATCGACGCGGCGATGATATCCGCGACCAGAATCGACGCGCCGGTCGCGCATATCTTCCGTTCCACGGTGCGGGCCTATGCCGACCAGGGCTACGCCAACGAGTGGAAGCTGCACCACCAGGGCGGAGCCGCCGGATACCGGTCGCGCGAGTATTTCGCCGACTTCGCTTGTCCCTTCACGGTCCAGAATGCTCAGGCGTTCGCGTGGAATCCGTCGATTACGGGCGTCAAGAGCGAGGACACGGTCCTCGTGAACGAGCTTGGCGCCGACGTCATCACCGCCACCGGCAACTGGCCTCAAATCGCTACCGGCAGGGGCCTTGACCGCCCGGCGATCCTCGAACTGTGACGGAATGGAGGATTCTTCGGCCATCTGGTCCCTCGATCGTCATTCCCGCGAAAGCGGGAATCCATCCCCTCCGCCTCGATGGGAAGGGACTGGGGTGAGGGTATGCCTCCACTCGCGCTGGCTGCCGGACGCCTGATCAGGGTCGGACCCGACGGCTCGCCCCGATGTAGACTTTCCTGGGTTCGTCCATCTTCATCGTAGAGCCGCTTGTGAACAGCCGAAGTCCGTTCGATTCGCCCGGTGTTTGGCTCAAAGGGAACTTGCACACGCACTCCACCGAATCCGACGGCGCCCGGGACCCGGACGATGTCGTGAGCTGGTATGCGGACCGCGGCTACGACTTTCTCGCCATCACCGATCACCGTACCCGGACTATCGTCGATCCACCGGAGGACAATTCCCTGATCATGCTCCCGTCGATGGAGCTCGACGGCCGGGACAAGTCTTTCGGCGGCGAATACCATCTCACGGGTATCGGCCTCGCGAGCCTGGACCGCACTGAGAGCGGCACGTCGCTTCAGGCCGCCGTCGACCAGGTCAAGGCTGATGGCGGGCTGGCGATTCTCGCCCATCCCAACTGGCTCGGCATTGCCCCTCACCAGGTTTTCCCTATCTCCGGCCTCGACGGGTTGGAAGTCTTCAACGTCAACTGCGAACAGGGCAACGGCAAGGGCGAATCCGGCCAACTGTGGGACCATGTGTTTGACGCTGGCATGTCGCTGCACGGGTTGGCCGTAGACGATGCGCACTGGCATGGGCCGGACGCGGGTAAGGCCTGGGTTGTGGTGCGGTCCCAAACGCGTACCGCGGAGGGTGTCTACGATGCGCTCGCCACGGGTTGCTTCTACTCGACGCAAGGCCCGGAAATCCACTCGTTTACCGTTGACGGCAACGTCGCCCGTGCCCGCTGTTCGCCCGTCGTGGATATACGCTTCGTCTCCCAAGGCAAATTCGGAAGGCGTTTTACGTCCGAAAACGGCGAAATCGAAGAGGCCGAGTTTGTCCTCTACGGCCAGGAGAAGTACGTGCGGCTGGTTTGCATCGACCGCGAAGGCCGGATGGCCTGGTCGAATCCAGTGATGACGGCGGCCTAGCACTCCTCAATCGCCATCTTTCCGTCATTCCCGCGAAGCATGTCGCCGCGAAAGCGGGGATCGGGAATCCATCCCCTCCAACAAAATCCTCTCTCCCTTGATGGGAGAGGGAAAGGGTGAGGGTGAAAGCCGGAATCCAGTTCTCGCTATTTCGTCACGCCGCTCCCTATCGTCATTCCCGCGAAGCACGTCCTCGCGAAAGCGGGGAGCGGGAATCCATCCCCCTCCGCCTCGATGGAAAGGGTTGCGGCCAGGGCATCCTCCCAACTGCGCCGGCTCCCGGATGCCCGATCAAGGTCGGACCGGACGCCTGACTGCAATATAGACTCTAGCTGGATTCGTCATTCCCCATTTCGGAGCCGCCCGTGACCAGCAGGAATCCATTCGAATCCCCCGGTGTTTGGCTCAAAGGCAACCTGCACTCGCACTCCACCGAATCGGACGGCCTCCGTGACCCTGAATACGTTGTGCGCTGGTACGTTGATCACGGCTATGACTTCCTCGCAATTACCGATCACCGCACCCGCACCATTGTCGATCCGCCCGATGGCAGTTCGCTGATACTTCTCCCCTCGATGGAGCTTGACGGCCGGGACGAGTCGTTCGACGGCGAATACCATCTCACGGGTATCGGCCTCGCGAGCCTGGACCGCACAGAGAGCGGTACGTCGCTTCAGGCCGCCGTCGACCAGGTCAAGGCCGACGGCGGGCTGGCGATCCTCGCCCATCCCCACTGGCTGGGCGTCGCGCCACACCGGCTATTCCCGATCTCCGGCCTCGACGGGCTGGAGGTCTTCAATGTCCATTGTGAGGGGATCAACGGCAAGGGCGACTCCGGCCAACTGTGGGATCATGCTTTGGATGTCGGCATGACGCTGCACGGATTCGCCGTCGACGACACCCACTGGGGTAGGCCGGACGCGGGTGCGGCTTGGATTATGGCGCGTTCTGAGACGCGCACTGCGGCGGGAGTCTGCGACGCGCTCGCCGCCGGTTGCTTCTACTCAACGCAAGGCCCGGAGATTCACTCGTTCGCCATAGACGGCAACGTCGCCCATGCGCGCTGCTCTCCTGTCGCCGACATACGGTTCGTCTCCCAGCGCACATTCGGAAAACGCGTCAAGGCCGAAAACGGCGAAATCGAGGAAGCCGAGTTTGTCCTCTACGGCCAGGAAAGATACGTGCGGCTGGTGTGCATCGACCGCGACGGCCGGACGGCCTGGTCGAATCCGTTACCGACGGCGAACTGATCTAGGACGTCCGTCCAACTTCATACCCGGCTCCTTGACGTCTCCGCCCGGGTACTCGCCCACTAGCGGTACTTCCGACTCCTATCAGTCATTCCGGCGAAAAGCCTGCCCCGTACTTGATACGGGGCCGGAATCCAGAGGGAGGTGGACGGGTGCTGCCAATCCGTCACCCCCACGCCCCTGCCCGTCATTCTGAAACTCCCACCTGTCCATCCGAGCGAAGCCGAGGAATCTACCCTCTCCGCCACCCATCCTCATCCGTCATTCCCGCGAAGCATGTCCCCGCGAAAGCGGGGAGCGGGAATCCATCCCCTCGCCCCAACGCGTTGGGGGGGGTTGGCAAACGCGGCCCCCCCCAAGCGACAGGGTCAGGCTATGTGCATCCCCCGATCAGGGTTCCCAGTCGAATTCGTCAAGCGGATAGACCGGTCTAGAGATCCGCTTCCAGGGAAACTGCCGCAGGTTCGCGCTGGCCGCTCCGGGCGTATCGGCGTAGATGATCCGCCGCGCAAACCGGTCGTATGCCGCGCGGAACAGCGTCGGCGACTTGATGGATACGATCTTGGCGTCGGCCGGTTCCAGTCCCGCCGCTCTGAAAAACTCCGGATCGCTTGTCGGCACCGGCTTCGAAGTCACCAGGACGCGTAACGACCCATGCGCCAGCACGGCGGACGGTCCGGCGTCCAGCGGCAGACCGGTGAACGCCGGGCC
>JAPOVO010000145.1 GCA_026708165.1 Chloroflexota bacterium
GGGCTGGCGGTACTATCGCTAGTCTTTGTTGACTTCGTGGTTCTGGCGCAGGTGGCCGCAATCTTCGTCGGGCGTTTCCCGCAGGGCCTGGCGTCATTTACGATCGGGTTCAATCGCTGGAGTTACCGAGTCAACTGCTACATGTATGGCCTCACCGACCGCTACCCGCCGTTCAGACTGGATAGCTGATCGAAGTTTCGGCGCGCAGCAGATCGTCGCTGAGAGCTGGACGTCAGCCAGCCGGTAGGGCGAACCCGCGTTAGCGCAACGCCAGCTAACTCAGCATGTAACCGCCGTCGATGACCAGCGTCTGACCGGTGACGTTGTGGGCCTCGGCCAGGAAGACCGCCATGTGCGCCACGTCTTCCGGCGACGAGGCTTTCTGGAGCGGCGCCTTATCGACGTAGGCGTCGATGAACGCCGTTTTGCCTTCGACCCAACGCGTGAGAATCACGCCTGGCGCAATCGCATTGACCCGGACCTCCGGCGCGAACGCCCTCGCCAGCGACATGGTCATCGAGTTCAGCGCCGCCTTCGACGCGGCGTAGGCGATTGAGCTGCCCGTGCCCATGAGACCGGCTATCGACGAAACGTTGATAATGCAGCCGTCCGACGACTCCCGCAGGTGCGGCATCGCCGCCCTGGATGCGAAATACGCCCCCTTTACGTTGATCCGCAGAATGTCGTCCCATACGGACTCCGAGAGGGCCTCCAGATCGGTATGCGGGATGAAATGAGTCGTTCCGGCGTTGTTGACGAGTATGTCGAGACGCCCAAAAGCGTCCGCCGCATGGGCGACCATTTCGACCACCCGGCTGTCGTCGCCGACGTTGCACTGGAAGAGCGTGGCCTCGACGCCCTTGCCCCTTATCTGCTCCAGCGTCGCTTCGGCTTCGTCCTTCGAGCGTGAGTAGTTGACGCATATGTTGACGCCTTTATCGGCGAGCGCGAGCGCGATAGACGCGCCGGCTCCGGTTGCCGATCCGGTCACAAGCGCCGCGCGCCCTTCGAGATTAGTCATCGAGCCTCCCCTAACGTTGACTCCCAAGACTGCCGATTGCTTGAGTTTTCAACTCAAAACGTTATCAGGTTGCGGGCTGCAGAGCTTTCCGTTGCTTGCAGGGAGCTTGGGCTAAACGGCTACTCGCCCAGCAGCGTGCGCCACTCGTTGAGGTGACGCTCTTCGTCGGCGAGGATCTCTTCCAGAAGCCGCCGCGTGGTCGGGTCCGCCATGCCTATCGCCTGAATGTGGCTGATATAGCGCTCGACCGCTTCCTCTTCGTGCACGACGTTATCGCGGAGCATCTTCTCCAGATCGCCGCCCGACCGGATTTCCCCCACGCGGATGGTGGGCGTGCCGCCAAGCTCGTCGATTCGCTCGGCCAGCTCCTCAGCGTGGCGCATCTCGTCCATCGAGGCGGCGCGGAACCGGTCGCGCACCTCCGCCGACGCCAGGCCCTTGGCCGAAACGTGCTGCCACATGTACTGGATGATCGATCCGAGCTCGTCGGAAAGGTCCTCCTCGAGCATCGTCAAAACCTCGTCTCGCGTAGCCACATTCCTCTCCCTTCGTGGCTGAAGCAGCACCCGAATTGGCGTCCAAAAGTGACTCCTTAAGTTCACGATAGGGGACGATTGTCGATTAAGACAATGCTTAAAACGCTCGTTAGCGGGCGCTAATATCCGCGCTTAGAACAGGCTGAGATGCTGGGTCCCCAGCTTGGCGGCTAGGACGAAAAGTGCGCGCGCCCAGCGCCGACAAACGCCGTTGCAGTGGCACTCCCACGCCGCTTACTTCCCCTCCCGCTCCTCCACCCTTCCTTCGGGAGTCACGTAGAAACGCCGCCGCTTTTCGCCGCCGAACACGGTGAGCAGAATCCATACGGGGAGCCAGACTCCTACCGTCAAGACCGACACTATTCCGTGAAGCAGGTGGTTGACGCGCCGCCCCTTGACAAGCACCGCCTCGTAATCGGAACGACTGTCAACCCAGTAGTTCTCGCGGCGCGTGAGCTCCTCGATCTGTTTCTGCAGAGCTTCCCGACGTTCCAGTCGCGTGAGGTTTCCCTGCATTGCGTCTCCCGGGAAGCCGCTTTCGGTGCTCAATCGAAATGCCACCCCTCGACGCGCCAGCGCTACGATCGATGCTATCCGGGCGCGCTATCTCATGCCGCGGAACTGCACAGGCGGTCGGCGCACTATCCCAATACTGGCAGAGTATACGACTCTCATAACTCAGAGCCGCTGATGCCCGCGCCTGGGCGGGGCTGACGTCAGACCGTAACGGCCTGCGGCTCCTCTTCCTTCACCGGAGCCGGAACTCCGCAAAACTCTTCGTAGTCGATCAGTTCGGTTACGGTGGGACTGTCCCCGCAGACCGGGCAGTCGTGACGCCGCGCCGTCTTGTAGGTAATGAACTCCATTTCCAGCGCGTCCCACGTCACCAGACGGCCTTCGAGCGCCTCGCCGATGCCAATTATCAGCTTTATCGCCTCATTGGCCTGAAGGCATCCGATGACACCCGGAACCACTCCCAGCACCCCCGCTTCGGCGCAGCTCGGGGCCATCTCGGGTGGAGGCGGAGACGGGTACATGCACCGGTAGCAACCGGAGTCGGGCATGAAGACTTTGACCATGCCCTCGAATTTCAGAACGCTGCCGTCGACCATCGGCTTGCGCAGCAGCACGCAAGCATCGTTTACCAGATAACGAGTGGGGAAGTTGTCACATCCGTTAACTACGATGTCGTACTCGGCGATAATCTCCAGCGCGTTTCTGGAGCTGAGCACGTCGTCGTAGGCAATCACGTTCACGTCGGGGTTGAGCTCGCTGATCGTCTCCGCCGCCGACTCGACCTTGGGAACCCCCACGCGGGCGGTGTTGTGCAGGATCTGGCGTTGCAAGTTGCTCTCGTCTACCAGATCGTGGTCTACGATGCCGAGCGTTCCCACGCCCGCGGCCGCCAGGTAATAGGCCGCCGGCGAGCCGAGGCCGCCGGCTCCGACCATCAGCACCTTCGCGTCGAGAAGCTTGCGCTGGCCCACCGCGCCAACTTCGGGAATCAACATGTGCCGGCTGTATCTGCGAACCTGATCTGGCGTAAACAACTTATTACCTCGATCCCTGATTCCGGCGGCTCACCGCGCCGCCTTTGCCCCGGTTACTCTTCGGCCAGCTCGCCCTCGACGGCAAGCCCGTCGGCCATCCAGCCCTGAGTTCCTTCCGCAAGGTTGTATACATTGGTGCGGCCCATCGCGACCGCCATCTGCGACGCCACGCCGCTCATTTGCCCCACGTTGCAGACGAACAGGATGTCGGACTCCGGAAGCGCCATGGGGTCGGCGAGGATCTGGTTGAGAGGGACCAACTCCGCCCCCGGAACGTGCGCCTCCGCGTACTTGTGTTCGTCGCGAACGTCGATAATCGCCAGGTCGGGAGTGGATTCCATAAGCTCCCGAGCTTGCTCGCTGCTCAGCTCTTCGTAGCCTAGAGATGCCACTTTTCCCTCCAGTGGTTTAATAGCTGCGCCGGTAAGGGCGAAAGTCCCTGAGACGTGAACCTTATTCTACTAAACCCATCGCAGTGGTTCGTAAAGTTCCGCGCGAACGCGGCGACGAAAGGGCATGGTAACGCGCGATGACCGATCCGTTCGGCCCCGAGAACATCGGGGTTGCCGAGATGAGCCCTTCAGACCCGGTCGTCGCGGAGTCGATGGGGACGTGGACTCTGCGCTACACGGCGGGCGTTTTTGGGATAGACGACGGCGGTCATATCCGAATAGCCCATAGGCAGGTCTCGGACTGGCAGGCGCCGCCGTTCGACAGGCCGGCGGAATCGGGCTATCCCCCGGTGCGCTCAAACGCCAACGTGGTGCTGCACGCCGAAGCTCTGCACAACGCGCACAAGCGCCCATTTCGAAGGGCGTTGCAGATCGACGTGCACGACGGCGCGCTGAAGCCGGGCGACTGGATCGAGGTCGTCTATGGCGACCGGAGCGGCGGGGCGCCCGGTCTGCGCGCACAGTCTTACTCGGAGCTTCGTTCGGAGTTCAGGGTCTTCGTCGACGCGTTTGGGGCCAACAGCTACGAACCCGTGGCCGACCAGCCGTGGGTCGAGGTAATCGGCGGATCGGCGACCCGTTTCGAAGTTACAGCGCCGTCGGACGCGCGCGTCGGGCAGCCCCTGACCGTTGCCGTCAGAGCCACCGACTCGTGGGGAAACACGGATTCGCGGTTCACCGGCGAGATTGCGATTCGCGGGAATCTACAAGTCGATGGACTGCCTCCGGTCGCCACGTTCTCATCCGGCGGCAAAGGCGTTCTCACGCTGGACGGAGTCGTTCCCCGAGAGAAGGGCGCTTTATGCATTGAGGTGGAGGCCCGCACCCCGGCTTGCGCCGCGCGGTCTAACCTCGTGAGATGCCACGAAGACGCCCATCGCTGGACGCTCTACTGGGGCGACTTGCACGGCCAGACGATGGAAACCGTCGGGGTAAACCCCGCGCGCGATTACCTGCGATTCGCCCGCGACGAGGCGCGAATCGACTTCATCGGGCACCAGGGCAACGACTTCCAGATCACAAACGAGTTCTGGGCCGAGCTGACCGGGCTTATGAAAGAGTTCCACGATCCCGGGCGGTTCGTAACGTTCCTGGGTTATGAATGGTCTGGCAATACTCCCGCGGGCGGCGACCGCAACGTTCACTTTCTCGGCGACGAAGGCAGCCTGCACCGCTCCAGCCACGCGCTGATCGACGACATGTCGAACGTAGAGAGCGACCGCTGCCCCGTCAGCCGGCTGTATGAGACCTTCGCTGGACGCCAAGATGTGCTGCTGGTGCCGCACGTGGGCGGCAGGCGGTCTAACTTCGACTACTTCGATCCATCCCTGGAGCCTGTGGTCGAGGTGCACTCTTCGCACGGCTCGTTCGAGTGGTTCGGACTCGACGCAGTGCGTCGGGGATATCGGGTCGGCTTCATCTGCGGGAGCGACGTGCACACAGGCAAGCCCGGCGCAAGCCGCCCCAGCGCCGGAACGGGTATGGAAGCGTTCGGAGTGCGGGGAGGCCTGGGGGGCGTCTATGCCGAGTCGCTAACCCGCGAGTCGCTGTGGGAAGCGCTCAAGTCGCGCCGCTGTTACGGCACCACCGGAGACCGTATCGCCATCTGGTTCGAGTGCAACGGCCAGCCAATGGGCGGCGAGATGACCCTGGATCGCGACCTTGCATTCAAGGGGGTCGTGCACGGCACCGCGCCGGTTCAGTCGGTCGAAATCCTGCGCAACGGAACGCCCATATTTGAGGAGAGGCCGCGGTCGGGCGATGGGACCTCGCGGCGCATCCGGGTTACCTGGACTGGCGCCGACGGACGCGGTCGCCGCCGGGGGACCGACTGGGACGGCGGGCTGTCTGTAGAGGGCGGGAGCATCGTTTCGGTCGAGACAGTCGGCTTCGACCATCCCGGAGAACGGATCACGCATTGGAATTCTTCGAGCGTGCGGTGGACGTCGGGCACCGCCGGCGACCTGGACGGAGTGGAGATCGAAATCGACGGACGGGAAGGCGCGGTCCTGGTTTTCGAGGCAGGGCCGGCCAGGTTCGCGAAGCCCCTGGACGAGCTTGGTGATGTCCCCTGGCGGTTCGACGCGGGCGCTACCGGCCGCTGGGTAGAGCTCGAATGCGTCGACTCTGATCTCGATACGAACTCGGTCGAGGTCAGGCACACCATCCCGTCCTCAACGGCGGTCGAAGGAGCGTACTACCTGAGAGTGGTTCAAAAGGACTGCGAGATGGCGTGGACCAGCCCGATCTACGTCGACGCGTCCTGAACGCCGCCTAGTCCTCGTTTCGCCTGGACAACCAATCGGCCATGGTGCCGAACACCAGCAGAGCTATGTAGAACAGTGCCATCGTGGGCGCTGCGTAGAGCGAGAGCGCGATCATCAGAAGACATAGAATCTGGCCCGTCCGCGCAATCGGGTCGCTGTCGAGAATTTCCAGCACGATATTGCGCGTGGGCGGCTTCACCTTGTCGGGGTCGTAGCGCGCCGCCGTGACGCGCTCGCCCACAACATTCCGGATCTGGTCCAGGGCCGACTCCACTTTACGGGCGTCGTTGACCACCGACCCGATAGCCACTACCCGGTCGTCGCCGAACATCAGGTGAAACGTCCAGGTAGTCTCCCCCCCAAGGCTCTCGCTGCGGTAGCGCGTGGTCACGGGGACGGCCTGAAGCTCTTGCAGCTCCCTGATGGCCCGCTTGAATGTCACGAATCCGAGAATGCGCCGCGACTCGATGGTCACGTTCTGGTAAGCCCTGTCCAGCACCACCCACACGCTCCGGCGCGACAGGATTATCACGATCCACAGCGCCAGCGGGGCCAGTAACGGATACGACCAGATAGCGATGAAACCGGTCTGCGCCACGATCGTAGCGAGCATCGCGGCCGCGATGATGAACTGTAGCCGAGGACCGAATATATTCGTCGCTATGCGGAGCCGGTAGGGCGAATCTCTCCAGAAGTCCACTCGACCGTCCCGAATCCTCCCTGCCAGCGTTTGACAAACGCAATCATGGACTCAAGATAGTACCAGCGGGCTAGGCAATCGGAGCCAGGCCCCGCCCACAATTACGTGTTACCCATTACGTGGACGCTACCGCCGCGTATTGCGCTCGCGGTTGGTTGCCTCGAGATCTATCCGGGGCCGCCCACCTGTTACGACCACGCCGTAGGCCTTTAGCGCGTGCGACCGGGAGATCTTGCCGTCGATTACGTCTTCGAGCACCGCGGCGGGGTCGCGCTCCATCGGGTCGCCGTGCCCGCCGGCTCCGGCGACGGCGTGACGGTAGAGATCGTCGCGGCGCAGGTCGATCGTGACCTTCCCGCCTATCTTGCGCGACCTGCCGTCGCGGACCAGCACATTTCGCGAGGGTGTGCCGGTCCCGCCGCCGGCGAGACCGTAGGGCAGGTGGTCGTAGCGGTCGGTGCGCAATTGAAGGATGCCGCGATCTTGCAGGAAGCGGTATTCGCGAAGGATGGCGAGGCCGCCGCGGTACTTGCCGGGGCCGCTCGAATCGGGAATGTAGCCGAATGCCTCCAGCCGGAGAGGCTGACGGGCTTCAATCATCTCCACCGGGTTGTTGGAGAAGTTGACTATCGTGCTCGCGCAGCCGTCGACGCCGTCGGCGAAAGGACGCCCGCCCCAGCTTCCATGCAGGAACTCCAGGAACACATACGAGTCGCCGTTCGGATAGTAGCCGCCGATGCTCACGCCGGTATCGCCGCCCATCTCGCAGGCCGGGACCTTGTCGGGCAGCGCTTTCGCGAGCGCGCCGAATACGGCGTCGGCGATGCGGAACGCCGTAAGCCCCCGCGCCGCCACGGCCGCCGGGGGGTTGGGATTGACTATCGTGCCTTCGGGGGCGACGACCTTGATCGGCCGGAAATAGCCGGAGTTGTTCGGCATCTCCGATTCCATTACGCAGCGAACGCACGCATAAACCGTGGACTTCGTGAACGCAATGACCGAGTTGATTCCGCCTTTCACCTGCGGCGCGGTACCGGTGAAGTCGGCGGTGAGCGAGTCGCCTTCGATGGTCAGCCGCACCTTGATGGGAATCGGTCCCGGATCGATCCCGTCGTCGTCGATGTAGTCGGTGAACTCGTACTCGCCGTCCGGCATCCGGCTGATCTCGTGCCGTGCCAGGCGTTCGGTGCGGTTCAGGATTTCTTCAAAATAGCCTTCGAGCGCATCGACTCCGTACTCGGCGGCTAACCCGAGCATCCCCTCATGCCCGACGTGGCAGGCCGCGATCTGCGCCCGCAAGTCGCCAAGCACCTGGTAGGGGATTCGAACGTTGCGGGAGAGTAGCTGTTCGAGCCACGGGTTTCGTTGGCCGCCGTCGAACAGGCGCGTTGGGGGAATACGGAATCCTTCCTGGTAGATCTCCGTAGCGTCGCAGCCGTTGCCGCCGGCTACTTTTCCGCCTATGTCGGTGTGGTGGGCGATGCTGGCGGTGTAGCCGAGCAGGCGGTCCTCCAGGAAAACAGGCTGGACGAGGTATATGTCCGGAAGGTGAGTCCCGCCGTCATACGGGTCGTTGAGAATGTAGACGTCTCCGGGCCGGATCTCGTCACCGAACCGATTCAGCACGGCGTCCATGCAGTCGGGAACCGATCCCAAGTGGAGCGGAAGCGTAAGCCCCTGAACGATCAACCGCCCCTTGGCATCGCACAACGCGCTGGAGAGGTCCATCGAATTGGTGAGATTGCTGGAGTGCGCGGTGCGGATGATCGTGAGCGCCATCTCGTCGGCGATGGACCCCAGGGCATGGCCGACCAGGTCGATTGTGATGGGATCGAGCCGCTTCGTCATGCCGCGCCGCCCGCGCTGACCAGACGAACGTTGCCCGACGCATCGCACGTCGCCGACCATCCGGGAGGAACGACGATCGTCGAGTCGTATTCCTCGACGATGAGCGGTCCAGGACGGGGCGAATCTCTCAGTGCGGACCGCGTCACGACCTCGGTCGTCTCGTAGTCGCCGCCCCGCCCGAAATAGGCAGGTCGGGGAGCAGGGGCAGCCGGCGGTTCGGCGCGCGTCGTGAACGCCCCGGCCGACGCCGACTTGACACGCCCGACGAATCGCAGCGTGACCAGCTCAACCCGGCTGTCGTGAGCGCGGTGTCCGTAAGTTCGCTCGTGTTCCGACTCAAACGCGTCCGCGGCCTTACGTAAGGCGCTTGCGGTCGCTCCCTCGGCCGGAACGGTCAATTCGAAGGACTGGCCTTCATAACGCATGTCCAGCTCGATCTTGGTTTCCACCGCGCTCCACGGGTGGCCCATCGACTTGAACGCCCGCCGGGCGCGCGATTCGAGGCCGTCCAGCGCGGTGCTATACCGGGCCGCGTCGATCTCGCCCACGATGCCGATGAGGGTTTGCGAAAGGTGGCGTTCGAGGTCGGTCGTCAGAAGTCCGATTGAGCTGAACAATCCCGGCGACGGCGGAACCACCACTTCCGAAATGCCGAGCGATCCCGCCATCTCGGCGGCGTGGACGGGTCCATTGCCGCCGAAAGCGATCAGGGTGTACGTTCGAACGTCCCGGCCGCGCTCGGTCGATACGGACCGTACCGCTCGGACCATCGTCGAGTTGGCGACCAGATGTGCTCCGCGCGCCGCCTCTCGGCAGCCGATGCCCAGAGGCCCCGCGACCTGCCGCTCGACGGCCCGCCGCGACTTTGTCGCGTCGATGGGCAGCTCGCCGCCGACCAGCGCGTCCTGGTTGAGATATCCGAGGACTACATTGGCGTCGGTCAGCGTGGCGTCCTCGCCGCCCCGGCTGTAGCACGCCGGCCCCGGATCGGCCCCCGCGCTCTGCGGTCCGACGTGCAGGCTCCCCCCGGCGTCGACGCGAATGATGCTGCCCCCGCCCGCGCCGATCTCGGCCAGATCGACGGTCGGGAGGCGCAGCAGATAGCCGCCGCCCCGGTTTAGCCGCGAAGCCCAGCTCATCTGAGACCCGACCTCGTACTCGGCGCTGAGATGGGGTTCGAAATCCTCGATCGTCGCGGCCTTGGCGGTCGTGCCGCCCATGTCCAGACTTATCACCCGTTCGAGTCCGAGGTTCCTGGCCAGCTTCGCCGCTGCCACCACGCCGGCGGCGGGACCTGATTCGATTATCTGCGCGGGCATCTCCGACGCCGACGCCGAATCGACTATGCCTCCATGCGATTGCATCACGAGAACGGGCGACTGGATACCGGCCTCGCCAAGCTCGGTCGATAGGTTGGCCAGATAGCTTTCCACGAGCGGCCTGACGTAGGCGTTGATGACTGTTGTGCTCGTGCGGTCGTATTCGCGGATCTGCGGCAACACGTCCACCGAGAGCGAGATTCGTTCCCTGGGAAAGTACTTTTCGAGCATCTCGCCGCACAACCGTTCGTGGGCGGGATTGGCGTATGAGTTGAGAAAGCAGACCGCGACCGACTCCACACCCTCTCGCACAAGCCGCCTGGCCGCCCGCTCGCATTCCCCACCGTCAATAGGCGTTATCACCGTGCCCTGGTTATCGACGCGCTCGGCAACCTCCAGCCGCAGCGCCCGCCGCGCCAGCGGGGGAGGCCGCACCCACGTCAGGTCGTAGAGACGCGGATAGCGCAGACGGCCGATCTCCAGAATGTCCCTGAAGCCCTTCGTGGTAATGAGGCCCGTCCTGGCGCCCCGGTTTTCGAGGATCGCGTTCGTCGCGACAGTCGTCGCGTGGACGATGTCGCGGACCCGCGCCGGATCGTTGTCGCCGAGCGTTCGCAGCGCGCCGTCGAGGATGGCTTCGGCGTAGTCGGTCGGGCTGGATGGGACCTTCGCGGCCCCCAGTAGATCAGAGTCGCGGGTGAGAACCACGTCCGTGAACGTGCCGCCGACGTCGACTCCGAGCCTGATTTCGCCTGCGGTCACGAACGACTCGACGGCAGGACTGGCGCTCGACCGACTGGGTCCGGGCGGCGCAGGGTACGTTCAGACCGTTGCGGGCGCGCCGAGCAGAGCGCCCAGGCCGGAGATCGCACAATCGACTTCGAGAGCACGGAGTGCCGCCCAAAGGCTCGCGGAGTTACTGCTGACCACCGGTATCCCGACCTTGCGCTCCAGATCTTCCAGGATTTCAAAAGTCTTCAGGTTGGTGCAGCTCAGGAACAAC
>JAPOVO010000295.1 GCA_026708165.1 Chloroflexota bacterium
TTTGGCCAAGGGAATTACGCCTATCGCCATAACGACGAGCTCGGGCTGGCCAGGACTATCGAGAAGGACTACCCCGACCTCAACTTTGGCGTAGCCGAAACGATGACCGGAAACGTCAAGTGGACGCACGGCGGGTTGGGATGCAAATGCATCTTCGCGGGCAGCAAGTACAAGGACGCCACTTGGGAGTGGATCCAGTTTATGGCAGGCGCGGGTAACCTGGAGTACAACATTGAGTTCGGTTACGTACCGCCGCGGCAATCGAACCTGGATCTCTACATCAAGCATCCCGAAGTCGCCAATAATCCCGTGAAGATCCGTGCGTTGGAGGAGGCGAAGTTCGGCCGGGTAGAGAAGGCGCCTGGACTCTGGGACATGTGGGATGTATTGAAGCCCGCTATGCAGGCGTTCGCGCTGGGTGAGAAGACTCCCAAGGAGGCCCTCGACGAGGCCGCCGACAAGATCAACAAGGACATTATTGGTAAGTATCGGGGCGCGCAGACAGGTTAGGCGCGGCCGCGAGAAAACCTAGGAGCCACTCCGCGTGGCAGTAACGGCTGGAATCCGGCGCCCGTCGCTGAGCAGGACTCAGCGGCGGGCACTGGTGAGCTTTCTCTTTGTCGTACCGGCGCTTGTCCTTTTCCTCACCTTTTTGGCGATACCGCTGGTCTACTCGGCCGGAATAAGCCTGTTTCGCTGGACCGGCATGTCCGAAGCAACATTCATGGGGCTGGAAAACTACGGACGCCTTCTTACCGACAATGTGTTCTGGCTCTCGATGAAAGCGACGGTACTCTATGCCCTGATGGTGATCCCGGTGACAACGCTCGCTTCTCTTGTGGCGGCGATATTCGTCAATCAGGGACTTAGAGGCACGAACGTTTTCAAGAGCCTCATCTTCATTCCGGTCATAACCTCAAGCGTGGTTATCGCTGTCGTTTGGAACTTCATTTATCAAGGCGGAGATGTAGGCCTTCTTAATGCCGTACTCGGATTAGTCGGAATTCCCGGTCACGTCTGGATGGGCGACATGCTTACCGCGCTTCCGGCGATAGCGGTAATTGGTGTGTGGCACCGGTTTGGCTGGTTCAGCGTATTGTTCCTGGCCGGTCTTCAGGACATCCCGATCGAGCAGCGAGAGGCGGCTGAGATCGACGGCGCGTCGCGATGGCAGGTCTTTTGGCACGTCACTCTGCCGCTGTTGAGGCCGACGATCGCGCTCGTGATGGTGCTGGGCGCGATTCAATCGTTCCAGGTGTTTGACGTCGTGTTCATCATGACCGAGGGGGGGCCGTACTACAGCACGCACGTGCTTGGTTACTACATCTGGACCGAAGCCTTTCGCGGTCTTCGCATGGGCTACGCCAGCGCCATGAGCTACATTCTGTTCGGTTCGATCATGATCATCACGCTGATCCAACTCCGGATACTCAGGCCGGCAACCTAGGAGGCCTCAGTGGCGACTGCTACAGAAGTTGCGCGAATCCGCGGCCGGAGCTGGCTTGAGCGCTGGGTGCGATTCGGCATCCGCGCAACTGGGATCTATGTGGTCCTGGCACTCATGGGGATCACGTCTCTCCTGCCCTTTTTCTGGATGGTCTCCAGTTCGCTCAAGAATAGAGAGTCGTTGTTTGAATATCCGCCGCAGTTCATACCTGCCGAACCGACACTCGCGAATTACACTTTTCTGTTCGCCCAGACGAACATACTTCGCTACACCTTGAATACCGCAATCGTCACCGTGGGAGTTACGGCGGTGGTGATCATCCTGGGATCAATGGCTGGCTATTCGTTTGCAAAATTGGAGTTCCCCGGCCGTAACTTCCTCTTCTTCGGGATGCTTGGCGGACTCATGGTCCCATTCGAAGTTCTCATGATTCCCCTCTTCATCCTCGTTGTCCGTATGAAGTTGGCCAACACTTTTCCGGGGATCATCCTGCCCATGGCGGCTGGCCCGTTCGGAATCTTCGTCATGCGCCAGTATCTGCTCAGCATTCCCGACGAGCTTCTAGATGCCGCGCGGGTGGACGGCGCCAGCGAGTTCACGGTTTTCTGGCGAATTGTAATGCCAATGAGCAAGCCGGCTGTAGCAGCGCTCGGCACGCTCATCGCAATCGGCGCATGGAACATGTTCATCTGGCCGCTGATAGTAACCTCGAAGGAAGAGATGCGTGTTTTGACGCTGGCGATCTCGATTCTGCAGCTCGAATACCGGGGGCTTTACGGAACGATGATGGCCGCTGCTACAGTGGCATTCGTGCCGGCGCTGGCTATCTTCCTCCTCTTCCAACGATATTTCGTTCAGGGAATCGCGCTCTCGGGACTTAAGGGATAGTCTCGGCCTTAGTGCGCCCTTTGGGGCGCGATTCGGCGGCGTCCGCGAGCTTCGAAAGGAGTTCCGTTGAATTACAGATCGGCAATTCTTGGCTGTGGTCCCAGAGGGAAGCATCATGCCGAGGTCTATCCAGATATTCCCAACATGGACCTGGTCGCCTGCTGCGACCTGGATGGCTCACGTCGCGACGCATTTGCAAAAGCCTTCTCGATTCCCGCTACGTATGCCGACGTTGATGAAATGGTCGCCAAGGAACGGCTCGACGTTGTCCATCTGGTCACCCAGCCGGACGTTCGGCTGGACGTAATGACCAGCGTGGCGGAAGCCGGTGTGCCGGCGATTATCGTAGAGAAGCCCCTGACACTCTGGCCGTCCGAAGCCGTCAAAATCGAGGAACTTGCGGCCCGCACGGGCTGCAAGGTGATTGTCAACACGCAGCGGCGTTACTTTCCCCAATATCCGGCAATTAGGGACTTGATTAGGTCGGGGCGGGTTGGCGAAGTGGAGTTCATTCGAGCTAGCACTTGGGGAGGCCCGCTAGCCATGGGGCCGCACCTGCTTGACCTCGTGATGATGGTGCTTGACGATGAGCAGCCTGAGGCTGTCTGGGCGACTGCGGAGGGGCTGGAGGGCTACGAGTGGTCTCACGCTGCGCCCTCCCACGTCATGGCGACGTTCTGGCTTGCGGGCCAGCGCCGGGTCTTCTGGGAATGTTCGCCTAGGGGCATGGGAACCCGGGGTGAATCCCAGTACTGGATGCACCTCCACCTCGATGTCTGGTGTACCGAGGCCCTTATATGGGCTGAACAGGTAGGTACCTGGGGGTATCAGATACGCGGTGAAGCCGAAGTCTTCAGCGAGCCCGCAAGCTGGTGGGACCAGTCCATTCCCGGACAGAGAGATTTCACGGCCGCCGTTGCAGACTGGCTCGATGATCCGTCAAAACCACACGAGTGCCGGCTGGAAACGGCGCTGCCGGTGATGACGTCAATATTCGGCGCTCTCAAGTCGGCCAAACTTGGACATCGGATCTCGCTCGAAGACCGGGAGCAATTTATTCTGGACGCATCTCAGCCCGGCCGCACTGTAACCGTGCCGGGCGGCGTGACGGATAACGATCTTAAATCGCTCCGCAACAGCCTGCCTCGATAGATCTGCTCAAGCCGCTGATCAAGTTGTCGGCGGCTGGGAGCATGTGAGTGGCGAGTCCCCTGAGAGTTGCGATTGTCGGATGCGGCAATCGGAGCGTGGAGCATATGAATGCGGTCGACGCGGTCGTCGGCCTTGATATTGCCTCAGGGGCGGACGCGCAGGAGGCGGGACGAGACCGATTCGCTGAACGCTACGACGCGCCGGTGTTTGGCAAGTTCGCGGATCTGCTGGCCGCTTCCGTGCCGGATGTTGCGGCCATTTGCACTATGGAGTATCCGCGCTACGACCTGACCATGCAGGCCATAGAGGCTGGTGTGCGAGCGATCGTCTTGGAGAAACCGATGGCCCGAACAGTGATGGAGGCGCGCGAGATGGTCTCGGCGGCCGAGAGCCGGGGGATTCATCTGGTCGTCTGCCACCAGATGCGCTTTTCCGACGAGTTTGTATCAGCAAAATCGGCCCTTGACCGCGGTGCTATCGGGACTCCATATCTCTATCGGGCGACCTCGTTCGGTCACCTTATGGAGCAAGGGCCGCATATGGTCGACATGATCTTGTGGCTCGCGGGCGATCCCGAAGTCGAGTGGGTGATGGGACAGATCGCCGACGTTGAGTCCGGCAGATCGACGGTCCATCCGGCCCCGGCGTTCGTGTTGGGGTACGTTGCCTTTGTCGACGGGGCGCGGGCTATCTTCGAATGCGGGCGCAGTTTTCAGCGCGCCGTGAAGCTGCCTGACGAGACATGGCTGCAAAAACGGGTGCAGGTTCTGGGGGCCGACGGACTGATCGACTCGATAGTCGCCCACCATTGCAAGATTATGAGTCCATCCCAAGGAAACTGGAAAACGCTCGCGCAGGGTGCCGCAAGCTGGAATCGAGCCACCGACGCGTTTTACAAGGAGCTGCGCGACGTGGTCCACGACGGTGGCGTCCACAGGAACAATGGGGCCGCTTCGCTGAGAGGCTTCGAGATCATCCACGCTATATATGCCGCGGCTCTGGCACGCGACCGGATTGCCGTTTCACCCGACTTTGACTCGACCGCCTTGGAACGGATTATGACTCTGGGGCGAACATGATGAAGATATCGACTCGCCAGCAGTAGATCTGCCTGCCACCACACCATTCACCGATTCGGAGGATCAATAATGCGACTGACTGAGCATATCTATCTTGTCGGGGGCGGGGACGTTGGTTTCGGATTGAGCCATCCTGTCGACTGTCACGTATACGTCGTTACCGACGGTACGGTAGCAACCTTGATCGATTCCGGCGTGGGCATCGACATCGACCCGATCCTTCGGAATATCCACGATGACGGGTTGTCGCTCGATTCCATAGAGCGGGTGCTGATAACCCATGCCCACGCCGACCACTCAGGCGGCTGCGGCAAGTGGCGAGATTTGCTTGGACTCGAAGTGTGTGTCCCACGAGGCGTCAGAAGCTGCCTCGAGGAGGCGGACGAGGATGCGCTCTATCTCACCCAGGCAAGGGCTGCGGGCCGCTACCCGATGGATTACCGTTTTCAGGCGGTTGAAGTCGGGCTCGAAGTATCGGAGGGAGATGAGATAGCGGTCGGGTCATTGACCCTGACGGTTGTCGAGAATCCGGGACATTCGCGGCCGCACGTCGGCTACATGCTCGAATCGGACGAGTTGTCGTGCCTGTTTGGGGGCGATTTCCTGTTCCATGGCGGCAAGATCCTGCTCTTGAATACCGCCGAATGCTCAATAACAGATTACGCCAACAGCATGGAGAAGTTTCGCGGCGCTGGACTCGACGCGTTGCTTCCGGGACATGGCGCCATCTCGTTAAGTGGCGCACAGGCTCACGTTGACGCGGCGCTGGCCCGGTTCGACGAGCTTGCGGTGCCGCCGAACTTCCTCTAGTCCGCAGACTGGCTCAGGCCTCGAATCAGGTAACCTGCGGCGTCCGAAAGTCCGATACCGTGTCGAGCCGGGCGCGCTCCGTCTCGTCGAGCTCCCAATCGATCGCACCCAGGTTGTCTTCCAGGTATTGCATCCGACTCGGGCCAATCACGGCTACAGTCACGTCGGGACGGGAGAGCACCCAGTTGATTGCTACCTGCGTGGCGGGTTTGCCGTAGCTAACTGCGATTCGGGCGACCTCGTCGATCACGCTCATCGCCTGGTCGGTGACCGCGTCGTCGAATTCGTCGCTCCGTCGGACGTCCCAAAAGCTGTCGACGGGGGGCGGTCTGCCCCTGGAATAGCGACCGGAAAGAAGGCCGACCGCAAGAGGGCTATAGGCCTCGATCGCTACTCCCTCTTCGCGGCATAGGGGCATGACCTCCTTTTCCAGTTCCCGGTGGAGGAGGCTGTACGGATTCTGGATGCACGACGGTTTGATCGCACCGAGGCGGTCGGCGGTCCAGAGCATCTTGCACAGTTCCCAGGCGGCGAAGTTGCTCACGCCCCAATACCGGATCTTTCCCTGCCGCACTAGGTCGTCCATCGTTGCCACAACTTCGGCGTAGGGAGTGCTCGCGTCTCTAACGTGCAGTATGTAGATGTCGATGTGATCGGTGTTGAGTCGGCTGAGCGACCTCTCCACTTCCCTCATGACGTGGTATCGCGAGTAGCCGCTGTCGTTCGGTCCGCCGCCGACGGCGCTTGCGACCTTTGACGTGATAACCACCTCGTCTCGCCGGCTTCCAAGCGCTCTGCCTAACACTTGCTCCGATACGCCTATATACCGGCGGTCGTCCATGGGTCCGTAGATGTTGGCGCAATCGAAGAGCGTAACTCCCAGATCGAATGCGCGGTCAATCAGCCTTTGCATCTCCCGCTCATCCGACTGGCTTCGAAATCCCAATCCAAATGCAATGCGAGAGACCTTGAGACCTGACGCGCCGAAATTCACGTATTTCACCGGGACCTCCTCATAACGCTCACGCCAGTGGAAGGCAGCGCCGGTGGAGATAACACAACGCGCGCGAAATCCGGCGTTTTTGGGTTCCCACGATGCCTTTGCGCCGTCGATGGGACCGACATAGTCGCCACACTGCAGTGTCAAGGGCGTTACAAATCAAGACGACGGATCGAGGTCCGTACAATTGCATGCATGTCGACACGCACGAACAAGCTCATTTGCTCATACTGTCGTGCCTTCAGGGGTGTACCGACCGCCGCCGATGTTTCCGCCAGATCAACGTAGCGACAGTTCAGACAAAGTTCTCTGGACCAACCTCGCTCCAGGAACGAGAGTGACGCTTCGCCAGTTCAAATGGGGTAGCCATTCACCGCACCGAACTGGCTTCGGCTTCGTGCGAACGTCGACGCCGTCGACAATCGAGGTTTTCGTACCTCACCTCAACGACTCAGCCTCATACGACGGCTCGTTGTTCAACACCTACTCCGATGGAATCTACTGGTTCGACAGGCTAGCGTGGCACAACATCATTGAGGGGCACCGGCGCGGTGGTTACTGGTATTGCAATGTCGCCACACCCGTCTACGTCGAACGCTCTCGCCTCTCTTGGATTGATCTAGATATAGATGTTGAGTTCTTTGGAGATGGCAGTTGGTGGATCGCTGACATTCCTGAGTTCACCGACCGAAATGGCCGATATCCGACGAGTGTTGTCGATTCGACAATACGGGCCGTCGAGGAGTTGATCAGAAAGTTCGTCGACGGGGAGCATCCATTTGTCGTGACACCCAGTGGTTCTGGATATTCGAGCTACGACCACGTCTTCTGGAGCTCACCCAGAGCCGGTGACGGAGTTGCCGTCGTGGATCCGACGTTGGCATCAAGCGCGGTGGCTACGCGTGTGCTTCAGGCATTCGCACCACGTCGTGCGCATAGTATGAATGATCCGATTGCCACGGGGCGCCAACGATCGATCCCGCCCAGGGACGGCTTGCTCGTAATCGGTTCGGACAGCTCGCCTGTCGACACGATCGGTCGAGCTCGGGCTTGGGCCAACGCTCTGGCGCTCTCGAAATCGGTCCACGTCGTGATTGTGCGTGGCAAGCCGCTAAATCCGATTGAGGAACTTGAGGATTCGGTTCGCCCGGGCTCCGGGCACGGTCGGCTTCTGTTAGATGTCAACTCCGCAATCTCACAAATACCGGGCGCCATCCCCTACGTGGCATCTGCACGCGATATGGTCGCGGCCGGTTGGTTCTAGCAGTCTCTGGATTGCATGCGTGGGCGGGCGATTGGCGCCATCAGGCCAGACTCAGTACTGATTGTCCGCGGAGATGCCCTGGAAGCTGGAGGCAATACGAGACCGCTTCCGCCGTACAGCCAGTCTTCGCCAAAAAACCGTTACTCACCGCCCGGGTACCGTGCCCGTTTGTCGAGGTCTCTCACCGACAGTCCGGGGCATGTTGAAGGTGCAATATGCTGGTATCGTCATCGCCATTGCTTCCAGATTCCGTACACTCGCGCTGGTCGAGCGACCATCGCCGGAGGAGGCGCAATGTCCAACCGACAGGCTCCCGTGGCGTGGGTCACCGATGCCGGCCGGGGCATTGGCCGCGCAGTCTCCCTGCGTCTCGCCGCCGATGGCTTCACCGTTGCCATAAACGATGTCGATGCTGAAACGCTGGACGCCGTCCGGCAATCGATACACTCCGCTGGCGGCCGCGCCCTGCTTGTTCCCGGTGATATCTCGGACGAAGACACCGTCCGCCGAATAGTTGCCAATATCGTCGGCGAGCTCGGCAGTCTTGACGTACTCGTCGCCAACGCTGGCGTCATCCACATTGGTTCCTTTCTTGACACCACTCTGGAAGACTTCGATCGTGTCGTCAACATCAACGTTCGCGGCGTCTTCGTGTGTGGCCGTGAAGCTGGCCGCCAGATGATTGCGCAGGGACGGAGCAAGATCATCAATGCGTCCTCGATCGGCGGCCGCCGCGGCCGCTCGGACCAGCTTGCCTATTCCGCCAGCAAGTTCGCTGTGATTTGAATGACCCAATGCATGGCCAAGGAGCTCGCCCCTCACGGCATCACCGTCAATGCCTATTGCCCAGGCATTGTCGACACTCGAATGTGGGACCACATCGACACGGTCCGTTCCGAAGCGATGGGCCGAGAAAAGGGGGCCGCTCTGCAGGCGATGGTTGAGACATTTCCCCTCGGGAGTCAGGAACAGCCCGAAGACGTTGCCAATCTCGTCAGCTTCCTGGCTTCTCCTGATTCCAACTACATCACTGGCCAGGCCATCAACGTGTGTGGCGGCATTCACATGCAGTAGACGCCCGCACATTGTGCTCGCGGCGCCAGGCGCATTCCAGAATCGCTTGACGGTATGCACCCGCGTCCGCCGGTGGAATGCCAGCGGGCCCTAACACACGTCCAAGCTACGTAGGCTTATTCGTACTCCACAAGTGCCATAGCCAGCGTCTCGAAGGGTTCGAATCCGATCTCTACGTACGGACCAGCTCTCTTGAACGCTATCGGCTCGCGGTCGGGTATACGGAACACCCCGCTCGGGACTCGACCATGGGGCAGCTGCACCTTGATTGTCGCGCCAACTGGGACCGCCGGAAGCTGTGATTGCATGTTCAGCATCCCCAGCAATAGACGCTGGTTCTCCGGTTGATCGAACAGCGTCACCTCTATCGACGAGTGCGTTTCCGCTTCAAACTTGTACGGTTTTGGCAAGAGCCGTTTCAACAATGCGAGAACGAGCCTTGCATTCACCTGCTGAGCCACGGACTCAATCGGCGCCGCAACCCAGACGGCATTACCCTTACCGTAAGAATGCACGACGATACCGGGATCTGATCCTGCCGTGACTGCTGGCGGATCGCTGATGATCGCCGCGAAGCGGCTGCCTATCGCGCGTCCAGCTTCGGGCGCCGTGAACGGCAGCGTCACAGTGGCCAGCGCCTCCGCTTCCGGCAGCATCTCCGCCTGAATCATCGGTCCGCCGAATATAAGGTGGTCCTGCGGCCAGATAGTCTTCGCCACCGCCTCATCGACAGGCGTCAAATACGTCACCCTTGTCCCTAACGTTCCCATGTAACGGACGCCCAATACGTCTTCCAGCAGATAACGAGGCCCGGCCTCGTGGAACCGGTCCAGCGACGACGGCCCGCTGGCGTAGAGCACTCCGCCGTCTTCGACGAATTGCCTGAACACGGCGGCTTGAGACTCCTTCATCTCCAGCACGTTAGGCACAATGACCGCTCGATATTTTCCTAACTGATGTAGAGTCGCATTAGTCACCACGCCGAAGGGAACATGGCCCTCTCGCAGGATGTTGGCCATTTCAACGACTGCGTCTCGGTGCGGAAGTTCATCCGACGCCTGCACCTCAGACACGTGCACGCCGTTTTCGTCAGGGTTGTACATAGACTCCTTGTCGTAGTAGATCGCAACGTCCGCTAGCAGTTCGCCGCCCAGGAACTCTTCGTAAGGAGCTCGCTCGGCATTCAGCCCCCGCATGAAGTCATAGACTTCGCCATTAAGCGTGCCATCGGCATTGATCGCATCTATCAGCATGAGGGCTGCCGAATGAAGCGTTGGAACGAACGATTCGACCCGAATCTGGTCCTTGGGCTTGATCGTTACGTGGTCGGTCATGCCGATCGTGCGGGAGGTGGCCATCTCGAACGGGCGATCGCGAGTCAGGCTGGTGTACGCTTTGCACACCAGCGAGTGTGACGCTGGACCTCCGTAGAAATCTCCAGTTACGAAGTCGCAAGCCTCCGCCAACTCGAGCGGTGCTCCGAGCTGCCAGCTATGGAAGACGGTTGCGAACTGGTGGTAGACGGATATGGGACGTATCTGCTTCACGGTGCGGGTCATCTCATTAACGAAGTCCAGTAGCCATGCCTGCCTGGCGCTCTGGAATTTCCTCCACGCCGGATCGTTCCAATCAACGATACGCGGCGGTTCGGCATCGTGCTCGCTCCAAAAGCGTGCGGTGCAATGGGTGCAATAGCAGACATCGGGCCACATCGTCATAT
>JAPOVO010000309.1 GCA_026708165.1 Chloroflexota bacterium
GTCAAGTGAATCGAGAAGCATGGACGCCGCCGTACAACCGGACGTCGCAGCGTCTACCGCGTTCATACATGCAATCAGGACGGGAGACTCGACCGGCATTCTCACCCCCATCTCCGACTCCAACCGGACGCTCGCCGTCACGCTTGCCGCAAACGAGTCGGCCGTCACCGGCCAGCCCGTCAACGTCAACGACTTCATCGACATGCATTCCCCGTCCGGAGACTAGGAGCAGCCACGTTGGGCAAGAAGGTGACGCTGGTACACACGACGCCCGTGGCCATGGGGCCTGTCAACGACGCCTTTCGGGAGATCTATCCCGAAGCGGAAGTCTGCAACGTTCTGGACGACCGGCTGCTCGCTGATCTGCAGGATGCAGGCGGCCGGTTCAGCCCTGGCCTGAGACGCCGTCTGGCCAAGCTGATCGACTACGGCGAGTCCTCCGGTACGGACGCGATCCTTCTAACCTGCAACAGCTATAGCCAGGTGGCGCCGCCGATTGGCGAGCTGGTCGACGTCCCGTTCTTTCGCGCCGACGACGCCCTTCTGGATAAGGCCGTCGACTCCGGGGAGGTGATCGGCCTCATCGCAACGGTGCCCACGGCGCTGGAATATGCGTCAGGCGAGTTGACCGCGCGCGCCGAGACCCTGGGGCGGACCGCCACGGTCGTGGGCCGTTTGCGGGAAGATGCTTTCCAGGCGCTGGGGCTCGGCGAGACCGCCGAGCACGATCGCATTCTCGTCGAGACGATCCGCGAATTGGAGCCTCAGGTGGACGTTATCGCGCTCGCGCAATACTCGATGGCGCGCGTAATGCCGCTCATTCCCGCAGATATCTCGGTACCGGTTCTCTCGAGCCCGCATACGGGCGTGGAGCGAATCAAGGCGGCGCTCGGAGACTGAGCCGCTCGCCACATATTTCCGTTTTTCTCGTTATCCTGAGAAGACCAAGCACACATATTCAACGTCGGAGGGTCTGATCTTGCAGATGCGCAGTAAGGGCTGGTTGCTAGTTTTGTTGGTTACTGGCGCGCTTGTCGTCCTGACGGCCTGCGAAGAGCAAGCTCAACCGCAGGTACAGGACGACCTCGAAGCTCGCGTGAGCAGGATCGAGGCGACCTTGCAGGGCATTCAGGCCCAGCTCGAAGTGCCGACTCCCACGCCGCGCCCTACCGCTACTCCCGCGCCCACGGCCACGCCTCAACCCACCGCTACGCCCTATCCGACCCCTACGCCCGCTGACCTGCCGGTCGTAACGGCGGCTCCAACGGCGTCGTCAGCCGGCGCGACCGTCAACGCCGACAACGGTCTCAACGTTCGGGCCGAGCCGACCATCGAAGCCGAAGTCCTGCGCGTGCTCGATCACGAGTCGGAAGTCTCGCTCACGGGACGCTCCGCCACATCCGGCGACGCCGATTGGGTCGAGCTTGAGGATGGCGGCTGGGTGCAGTCGCAGTACCTGATATTCAATTGATGCCCGGAACGGTTCTCGGCGCCAGCTAATTGCGCGCTTGCAAGACTCAAAAAGCGGAAGGTGAATAGTCATGGCCGTGGATCAAGCAACGACAGCCGCTGAAATCGCCGAGCTGAACAAGCAGTACACCTTCTTCGACTGGACCAAGCAATCGGCCGTCAGCCCGGTGTGCGTCGACAGAGCCGAAGGCATCTACCTGTACAACCACGACGGCCGTCGCTACATGGACTTCAACGCGCAGTTGATGAACGTAAACGTCGGTTACCAGCATCCGGCCGTCATTGAGGCCATCAAGGAGCAGGCCGACCGCCTGTGCTACGTCAGCCCGCGCATGGCCACTCTGCCCAGGGGCGAGCTTGGCAGGCTTCTGGCTGAAGTCACTCCCGGCAACCTTTCCAAGGCGTTCTTCACGCTGGGCGGCGCGGAGGCCACCGACCACGCCATCAAGGTCGCCCGCTTGGTGACCGGAAAGCAGAAAATCGTCGCTCGCTACCGCTCCTATCACGGCGCGACGTACGGCGCGCTCTCCCTCACCGGCGAGCCGCGGCGCTGGGCCACCGAGCCGGGAATCCCCGGGATCGTGCGGGTGCTCGATCCCTATCGCTACAGATGCGGCTATTGCGGCGCCCAGGAGGCCTGCGACCTGCGTTGCGCCGACAACCTCGAGGAAGTCGTTCGATTCGAGGGGCCCGACAACATCGCCGCCGTGATAATGGAGCCGATCACCGGAGCCAACGGCATCATCATTCCTCCCGACGGCTACCTGCAACAGGTTCGTGAGATTTGCGACCGGTACGGAATCCTGTTTATCGCCGATGAGGTGATGAGCGGGTTCTGCCGCACCGGACGGTGGTTCGCGGTTGATCACTGGGACGTCGAGCCTGACATCATGACGATTTCGAAGGGACTCACGTCCGGTTACGTGCCTCTCGGGGCCGTGATGGTCTCCGACGAGATCGCCAGTCATTTCGACGACGAACCGTTTTGGGCGGGGCTGACCTACGGCGCCCACACTCTCGCTTGCGCCGCGGCGATCGCGACTATCGGCGTATACATCGACGAGGATATCCCTCAGCGCGCCGCCGATCTGGGACAGGTCCTCGCTGCCGAGTACCGTTCCATGATGGAACGGCACCCGAGCATCGGCGAGACTCGCAGCATCGGCCTGTTTTCTGCCATCGAGCTTGTAAAGGACAGGCAGACCCGCGAGCCAATCGTCCCTGTGCTCGACCCCAAGTACGAGAACTACGGCGTGATCAAAGACATCAACGCCTATCTGCTCGATCATGGCCTGTCCACGCTCTTGCGTTGGAACTGGATTTTCGTCAACCCGCCGCTCACGATTACCGAAGAACAGCTGCGCGAAGGTCTCGAGATAATCGACGGCGCTCTGGAGCTTGCCGATCGGGCGATTGCCTGATTCTGGACAGCCCCGGGTCCCGTCGTTGGAGGGGTCAAGGCCGAGGATGCTCGTGATGAAGCTTGCGGCCTCGCGCAAAGCGGTCGGACTCGTCCCGTGACCGTGCAGCCGGATGCGCGCGCCCTCATCACCGGCCTTGGCGGCTTTGTGGGCCCCCACTTGGCGCGGGAGCTTGCCGCGCGCGGCGATCAGGAGCTGTTCGGTAGCGTTCGCGGCGCCGGCCTTCCTGCTGACTTGCCGTTGCTGCGGGAACAAATATCGATTTGCGACATGCTCGACCGCTCCGCCGTCGAGGATCTTGTTGCGGGCATAAAGCCGCATTGCATCTACCACCTTGCCGGCAAGTCCGACCTGGGAGCATCGTGGGACGAACCCGAGGAAACGATGCAAACGAACGTTCTCGGCGCGCTGAACCTGATACGCGCGGTCTTGAAACACTCGCCTGACTGTCGGCTGCTGTTCGTGAGCACGGCGGGCGTATACGGGCCGATGGCCGCGGGAGAGGACCCGTTTCGGGAGCACCGTCCCGTCGCGCCTCCCGATCCGTATTCTGTAAGCAAAGCCTCGGCGGAGCTTTTGTGCCTGCAATATTTCGCCAGTCACGGACTTCAGGTGGTCGTTGCGCGGCCTTTCAATCACATCGGCCCCGGACAATCGGCCCGTTTCCTGGTTGGTCGCGTGGTAAAGCTCATAGCCGAGATTGAGTCCGAAGTCCGTCCGCCGGTTCTAACTCTCGGCAACCTCTCCGCCCGGCGGGACTTCACCGACGTGCGCGACGTCGTACGCGCCTATCGCGCGCTCATGGACAAGGGGACCGCGGGCGAGGTCTACAACATCTCCTCTGGCCTGGATGTTGAGATTCGCCGGATTGTCGATATAGCTATGGAACTCAGCGAAGTTCCGATCCAGCTCCAGTCGGAAGAAGATCGCAGACGCCCGCTCGATTCGTCCCGTTTGGTGGGCGACTCCTCGAAGCTGCGGCGGCTCGTCGGCTGGGAACCTAAAATCTCCATCGAGCAGAGCATTGGCGACGCCCTCGATCACGCGCGAGCTTCGACGGGACGCGGGACATGATTGGGATTTCTGATCGGTTTGACGACGATATGACGCAGTTTTATAGGGAGAATGCCATCGTGTTTGTGTGCCGATGCCCCACTGACTGCGTGGGTTGCGAGTGACCGCGGCCGCCGCAATTCCTCACTTTGGTACCGACGGATGGCGCGCCGCCATTGCCGGGGAGTACACCTTCGACAACGTTCGGCTTGTAACGCAGGCCATTGCCGACTTCGCCAAGGCGAACTGGAGTTGCGAGCGTGGAGTCGTAGTCGGTTATGACACTCGGTTCGGCTCGGAGCGGTTCGCTGCGACAGTATGCGAAGTTCTCGCGGCTAACGGCATTCACGCACACGTTTCTCGCGATCCTGTCCCAACGCCGGCCTGTGCGTATAGCATCTCGCGAAGGTCCGCCGCCGGCGGAATAATCGTCACCGCCAGCCACAACCCGCCCTCCGACAACGGCATCAAAGTGCGAGACCGCACGGGCGCCGCCGCGCCTCCCGACGACCTGGACAAAATCGAACGCGCCATACGGGTCCGGGCAGGTTCCGAAATAGCCTTCATGCCGTATTCCGAAGCGCTGACCGCCGGATTGGTCGAGGAGTTCGACCCTAAGTCCGACTATCTGGAGGGACTTCGCGCCGCGGTCGATGTCGAGCGTCTCGCCGAGGCTTCCTATCCGGTCGTCATCGATTCCATGTGGGGAGCTGGCGCCGGATATGCGACCGCGTTGCTCGACGGATCCGGACTGGATATTCGAGCTATTCGCGGCGACTACAATCCGGCGTTTCCAGGTATTGCCCGTCCCGAACCCATACCGCCTCATACCAATGCTCTCTCGGATGCCGTACTTGCGACCGGTTCCCACGTGGGAATCGCCAACGACGGCGACGCCGACCGGCTGGGTATCGTCGACGAAAAGGGCCGGTTCGTCGACCAGCTGCGGACCATGTCGCTGCTGGCCTACTACATGATCGAGCACTGCGGCGCCCGTTCACCGATCGTCAAGACGGTGACTACCAGCTCCATGCTCGACCGAATCGGAGAGATGTACGGAATCCAAATCATCGAGACGGGCGTCGGCATGAAATACGTCGCTCCCGAGATGGCGAAGAGTGGGGCCTGCATGGGCGGCGAAGAGAGCGGAGGGTACGTGTTCGCGCATCACATGCCCGAGCGTGACGGCATCCTCGCCGGCCTGCTATTCCTCGACCTCATGGTGCGCGAGGGCAAGTCTCCCTCCGAGCTTGTGGCGCTCTTGTTCGAAAAGCTGGGACGCGAGTTCCACTACGCCAGACGCGATCTGACCTATCCCGAATCCGATCGCGAGCGAATTCAAAATCGAATAACCGACTACCGCCCCGACGTGATGGACGGCTCGCCAGTCGTCGACTTCTCAGCCGCCGACGGCTTCAAATACTCGCTGGAGGACGGAAGCTGGTTCCTGATCCGGTTCTCCGGCACCGAGCCTCTTCTGCGCATTTACACCGAAACTGACTCGTCCGCCCGCGCCGAGAGAATTCTGACCGCAGCCGCTGGAGCCGCCGGTCTGTGATGGACGCGTCTACCGCGTCTGGCCCGGCCGGTATCGATCTGGACAGTCCAGAAGTTGCTCGCGCCTTGGAGGACGATGGAATGCTCGCGCTGGCGCGCTCGCTGCCCGATCAGGTTTTGACAGGTTGGGAGAGCGGTATCGCCGTTGAGCTTCCTCCCGGTTACTCCAATCCATCCTCATTCGTAGTGGCCGGAGTCGGCGGGTCCGCGATGGGTGCCGATCTCGTCGGCGGTATAACGCGGCAAAGCCTGTCCGTGCCTCTCGTCGTAAGCCGGGACTACACGCTGCCCGGGTTTGTCGGACCGGATTCGCTTGTCGTGTGTTCCAGCTATTCGGGCGGCACCGAAGAAACGCTCAGCGCATTCAGGCAGGCCGAAAGGGCGGGCGCTAGGATCGTTCTGCTTGGAAGCGGAGGCGAGCTGTTCGAATCCGGGGCCTCCTACCCGAAGATCCGGCTTCGCACTCGCGGAATGCCGAGAGCCGCTGTCGGCGAATCGGCGATGGCGCTGCTGGGTCTTCTCGACCGGCTTGGCCTGATCTCCGGCCTCGATGGCGATCTGGACGTGATTACGTGGTCGTCGCGGCTAGTGATTCGAGCTCTCGACGTTCACGTTGCCGAGCCAAACAACCCCGCCAAGTCGCTCGCCCGCCGCCTCCACGGTCGAATGCCGGTGGTCATCGGCGTCGGACATCTGGGCCCCGTGGCGCGCCGCTGGAAGGGCCAATTCAACGAAAACCCCGATCAGTTCGCCTTTTGGGACGAGTTGCCGGAGTTCAATCACAATTCCATTCAGGGGCTCAACCTTCCCCCCGTCGCCCGCGAATCGCTCCACGCGGTTTTCCTGCTTCCGGCGGGTCGCCATGCCCGCACGGTCCGTCAGGGAAGAGTCGCCGCGGGGTTACTGGAACGTTCGGGAATCGCCGTTTCAGTTTTGGACATCGAGGGCGACAGCCTGTTGGAGCAGGTCATGACGGCGATAGTCTGGGGGGACTTCGTTTCGCTGTATCTGGCCGCGCTTAACGGTGTTCGGCCAACCCCAATCGACAACATCGGGCTGTTGAAGCGCGAGATGGCGCGCGGCGAGACTGCCTAGGACGCCTGCGCCGCGTCGAGGAAGGCCACCACGTCGTCGCCCAGCCGCCGCAGGTTGTATCCGCCCTCCTGAATGACCAGCGTCGGCACGCCCATCTCGGCCACCTTCTCGCCGCTCTTCTCGAACGATTCCTTGCTCAGGCTCCAGGTCCCGACCGGATCGCCCATGGCCCCGTCGAGGCCCAGGCTTATCACCAGGAAGTCGGGATCGAAGTCCCACACGCTCTCCATCGCGCGGGGCAGCGCTTCCAGATACGTCCGGTCATCGGTGTTCAGCGGCAGCGGAAAATTGAAGTTATAGCCCTCCCCCTCTCCCGCGCCGGTCTCGTTCGTGAATCCGCTTATTTGCGGATATGCCATCGTGGGATCGGCGTGCGTCGAAACGTATAGAACGTCCCGGCGCTCGTAGAAGATCTGCTGCGTGCCGTTGCCGTGGTGATAGTCGAGGTCGAGGATGGCCACGCTGCCTTGTTTGGAAAGCACGTCGGCGGCCAGTGCCGCGTTGTTGAAAAAGCAGAATCCGCCGAAGAAGTCGGTCCCGGCGTGGTGCCCCGGCGGCCGGCACAGCGCGTAGACGAATTTCGTCCCCGCCTGGACTCTGGCCGCTCCCTCTAACGCCAGTCCTGCCGCCGCCATCGCCGCCTCCGGCGTGCGGCGCGCGAGCGGCGTCGAAAGGTCGAAGCAAAACGTCTGCGAGCGCGGATGACCGGTCCCGTCCCGAACCGTGCCCGGCAGGACAGGCGGATATGCCGCGCTGTCGTCCATCGACGAGCAGAATCGATCAATGTAATTCAGCATGTCGTGCGCGTGCAGGCTGACGATGGCATCCCGCGGTTCCGAGTGGAACTCTTCGACCTCGTAGCCGGTCCGCTCCAGCGAAGCCATTATCGAGTCCACTCGTGCGGGGATTTCTGGATATCCGTAGCCGAACGCACCGTCGTGCGCCTTGTGCGCGTGATCGACGATGAAGCTACTTCTGGAAGCCAACTATCCGCCCCTCACTCGGCCCCGGTCGTACCCGTTACCGCGCGTCGGTTCCGGAGTCGAGACCGTTTCCATCGAAGGTGATCGCGCTCTCCCGGGCTTGAACCGCCACCCGCTGCCCTTGCGCGAGATTCAGCGGAGACCATGCTCTCACCCGCAGCTCCATACCCGATTCGAGTCTGACCTTAACGATTTGATCGTGCCCGTAAAACTCGCGATCGACTACTCTGGCCGCGCCGTCGGAGTCCTCGGTTACGCTAAGCCATTCCGGGCGCAGCATCACTTCCACTGGCCCATTTACCGGTTGAGCCACTTGCAGAGTTCCAATCTCGGTTGCAACGCGTTCGCCTCGACCGTCGCCGCGTATGAAATTGGCGTCGCCGAGCGATCTCGCGATGCGCTTGCTCGCCGGACGGCTGTAAAGCTCCTCCGGCTCGGCGGTTTGCACCAGCCTCCCCTCGAACATTATCGCCACCCGGTCGGAGATGCTGAGCGCTTCTTCGATGTCGTGAGTCACGAATATCGCTGTCGCTCCCGCGGCCCGTAGCACTTCGCGAACGTCCATCCGAAGCCGCGCTCGAAGGCTCGCGTCAAGATTCGAGAATGGCTCGTCCAGCAGCACAACGTCGGGCTGGGCGGCCAGTGACCGCGCCAGCGCCGCGCGCTGTTGCTCTCCGCCTGAGAGCTCGTATGGCATCCGGTCGGCCATCCCGTTCAGGCCTACCATTTCGAGCAATTCGTCGGTCGATCTCTCGCCTCGCCTCGTGCGCTTTTTCGCATATGCTACGTTGGCTCTCACGTCGAGATGCGGAAATAGCGAGTAGTCCTGAAACACGATTCCCACCCTGCGTTTTTCTGGCGGAACGCTCACGCCCGGTCCTGCGACGGTGGTATCGCCAATCGCTATGGTTCCCGAATCGGGCGATTCGAAGCCCGCGATCAGTCTGAGCGTCGTGGTCTTTCCGCATCCGCTCGGACCCAGCAGCGTCATCAGTTCGCCCTTGCCTGCGCCCAGGCATACGCCGTCAACCGCCAGATGTGGACCGAACCGCTTCGTAAGGTCGACGCACTGCACTACTGAACGGCTCAACGGAGCGGCCGCCAGAGTCTGGAGAGTCTCCCGGGACGGGCGCTGAAGAGCATTATCGCCAGCGGGATCGATGACACTAAGATCGTCAGGATTGCCGGGGCCGCGGCTCTGGCGAAGAACGCCTCCGACGCCGCTCCCCATGCCGACGTTGCCAGCGTCTTGAATCCCAGCGGCCCGAGTATGAGCGTTGCCGGTAGCTCCTTGATGGCTAGCAGGAATACGAGCGCGGCGCCCGCCATAAGGCCGTGGCGCATAAGCGGTATCGTTACCGTCGCTGCGGTACCCGCGGCCGTCCGGCCAAGGCTTCGCGCTGCCTCCTCGTAGCGTGGATTCACCTGCAGCAAGGCCGTTCGCACAGCCCCCAGCGCCGCCGGAAAGAACAACACTACGTACGCGAACACCAGCAGCCAGAGCGTCTGGTAGAGCGGTCGGACGAGCATAGCGCCGAAGAATACCAGCGAGAGAGCGACCACGACACCCGGCAGTGCAAAGCCGATGAAGCTCACCCGTTCCACAAACCAGGCAAACCGGCCGCGATGCCGGACTATGGTTACGGCCAGCGGGATCGCCAGGAAGGTCGTTGCGACCGCCGCTAGGCTCGACGCCAGCATTGAGTTCGCCAGCGAGTCCCAAAGCTGAACCAGTTCGGCCCCGGCCAGTAGTCCGCGAACCAGCCATATCATCAAGATGAGGGTTGGCACTCCAAGCGCCAGCGATGTCGCCGCCGCGCAGAACGTCCACGCAGGCCACTTCCACCGTCCGAGCCGCGCTGGGTTGGGTGCGCGCGGCGATCCGCCTCCTGTCCGGTGATGGACGCCGCGGCCGCGAGTGACCGAATCCACAATCAGTATGCTTGCCGCCAAAGCTACTAGAACGAGCGAGTACGCCGCCGCTACCGACCGGTCGAAAGCCGATTCGTATTGTACGTAAATCGCCCACGTCATCGTCTCGTATCGAAGCATCGATACCGCGCCGAAGTCGCTTAGCGTGTACAACGCGACCAGCAGCGCGCCCGCCGCGATTGCGGGGCGAAGCTGGGGCAGCGTTACTCGGCGAAACGCCGTCCAGGGACCATCGCCGAGCGTCCTGGCGTTCTCCTCGAAGGTCCGATCGATGCCTGCCAGGGCGGCGCGCACCGGGAGGAGCATGTAGGGATAGCTGAGCAGTGCGATGGTCATCATTGCGCCCGGAAATCCGTAAATCGACGGTATACGCTCGATGCCGAAGGCGGTTTCGAGTACTTGCTGGAACATGCCGCGTGGACCCAGCGCTACCACTACCACGAACGCCGCGACGTAGCTGGGGATTACCAGTGGAAGCGCCGTGATTACCGACCACATCCGGCGGTGCGGCAAGTCGGTGCGGGCCGTCAGCCAGGCCAATGGGACCGCGATCACTGCCGATACGGCCGTTACGGCTCCGGTAAGAAGCACCGTTCGTCCCAGCGTCTGCCACGAACGCTCGCGCAGCAGCAATCCCCACACCTCTTCACCGGCGCCCGCCGCGCGGTACACGAGGTACGCGAGCGGCAGCAGCATGGCGACCGCGACCAGCGTTGTGGGAATCCAGACCGCCGGCGGAGCGGTTCCTATCGTAAGGCCCTGCCGCCACACGCTGACCGCCGCAGAGCCCCTTGAGGCTGGTGAGCCTCCTAGCATCGCTAGGCCAGTGCGCCGACGTCCCGTAGAAGCGCCTGGGTACCCTTGAGGTCCGAAAGCTGGTCGAGCGGGATGCTCGGCTTGTCTATGTCGGCG
>JAPOVO010000401.1:0-9012 GCA_026708165.1 Chloroflexota bacterium
CGTCCGTGTTGCTGTTGATTCCCCTGTTCAAGATCGTGGTGGGCGTGGGGATCGCCGATTCCCTGACCTCGCTCGTATTGACCTATACGACGTTCGCGATTCCGTTTTCGCTCTGGATGCTGCGCGCGTTCTTTCAGTCGCTTCCACCGGAGCTGGAAGACGCCGCGATGGTCGACGGAGCGGGACGGCTCGGCGCGCTATTCAGAGTCATCCTGCCGCTGTCCGTTCCAGGCATTGCGGCGACCGCGCTGTTTGCATTCATCCTGGCCTGGAACGAGTTCCTTTTCGCGCTCATCTTCACGTCATCCGACGACGTTCGCACGCTGCCGATCGGCGTCGCGCTCACCATGACGCGGGAGCAGACCGCGGTGGACTGGGCGACCGCAATGGCGGCCTCGACGATCTCTTCGCTGCCGATATTCATCATCGTGATGCTGGGTCAGCGGGGGTTCGTGCGCGGGCTGACCGCGGGGGGCGTGAAGGGATGATATCGACGCGCCCGGAGGCAATACTCGCACTCAACGTGACCTTGAGGAGAACAGCATGATTGTGGATGTCCACACACACTGCATCCAGCCGGAGCATACGGCGGAGTCGTCGAGACTGGCTATGGAGCGGGCCGGCTACCCGCCGATGCAACCGCTGTTGTTCGAAGACTTCAGCCGGGATATGGAGGTGGTGGACCGGGCGATAGTGTTCGGGGTTCGAGCCGTGGCTTCCGGCAACATAAGCCCTGACGAATACACCGCCGAGTGGGTGCGGAACGATCCGGAGAAGCTGATCGGGTTCGCGGCGGTCGACCCGACGGAAGACGACTATCTGGAGCGGATGGAACGAGCCGCGACCGACCTGGGGCTGCGCGGGTTCAAGATCTATCCGATGCTGGCGCGATTCAATCCGGCCGATCCGACGGTGTTTCCAATGTACGCGATGGCCGAAAGGCTGGGCCTGCCGATTTTGTCCCACACGGGAGCGCATCCCGGTCCGCGGGCAATACTCAAGTACAGCCACCCGCTGCTGTTCGACGAAGTGGCGCAGGCGTTCCCCGACTTGAAGATCGTGATGGCGCACATGTCTCACCCCTGGCAGCGAGATTGCGCGGTGGTGCTGCGCAAGCATCCAAATCTCTATGCGGACGTATCAGGGGCCGGTTGGGTGCGGCCATGGCAGGCGTGGGAAGGGCTGATATTGATGCAGGAATGGGGCGTCGGCGACAAGCTGCTGTTCGGATCGGACTATCCGAACTGGACGCCGAAACAGGGCATGGAAGAAATGCAGTCACTGAACGAGCTGGTCGAGGGTACGAACCTGCCCACTATTTCGGAGGAGCTGATCGAGGGCATCTTCACCCGCGATTCGCTGGCGCTGCTCGGAATTGAGTAGCCGGATGTTCCGTCGTGCCGAGATTGTCCTTTTCTTGACGTTTGACTGGGAGCGGGAGCTATGCCGATGAAACCGATGATCGTGACCGAGTGCAAGGTGTTCGTGATCGGGGGGTCGTGGCGCAACTGGGTGATTGTCAAGCTCGAGACCGACGTAGGCGTGTCGGGAGTCGGGGAGGCGACGCTTGAAGGAAAGGAAGCCTCGTCGGCACAGGCGGTGCGGGAGCTTTCTCGTTACATCTTGGGCAAGGACGCGCGTCAGATCGAGCTGCACTTCCAGGAGATGTACCGCCGGGGGTTCTACGCGGGCGGCGAGGTCCTGACTAGCGCGATCAGCGGGGTCGAGACCGCGCTGTGGGACATCAAGGCCAAGGCTCTCGACGTGCCAGTGTACGAACTTCTCGGCGGCAAGGTGCGCGACCGGGTGAAGCTCTACGCAAACGCCTGGTATCAGCAGGGGTCAACGCCGGAGCAGTTTTACAACGACGCGAAGCGAATCCTGAAGCTGGGCGCGCAGGGCTTGAAATTCAATCCCTGGGGCCGGAGGCAAGGGATCGACTTCTACCGGCTGGAGAACCGAATCCTGAGGGAGGGAATCGAATCCGTCGCCGCCGTCCGCGAGGCAGTCGGCCCGGACATCGACCTGTATATCGATTGCAACGGGATATTCAACACCACAGGCAATGCCGTTCGCGCGGCTCAGGCGGTCGAACAATTCAACATCAGCTTCTTCGAGGAGCCGATCCCGCACGAGAACCTGGGTGAGATGGCCCACGTCCGGAGCAAGATCAACATTCCCGTGGCGACCGGCGAGCGCCTATTCACGATATTCACCTATAGCCAATTGCTCGAACAACGCGCGGTGGACGTAATACAGCCGGACATGTCGCATTGCGGCGGCATGATGGAAGCGAGGAAGATCGCGGCCATCGCGGACGCGCACTACGTTCCCATCGCCCCGCACAATCCGAACGGCGAGGTCTCCTACGCTTCGGCGGTGCAGATGGCGGCGTGCGTTCCCAACTTCCTGGTTCTGGAGAGTTTCCCGCCGGAGAAGTGGGCCGAGGACGTTTGCGCCAATCCGAAAGTCATCAAAGACGGCTGGCTGGAAATACCCGACCGGCCGGGGCTGGGCGTGGAGCTAAACGAAGAGGAAGCGTTGAAGCATCCCTACGAGCCGTACGATCTCTACAACCTGCATCGACCGGTGGGAGAGATCCCGGTGCCGAAGTACGAAGACTCGCTCCGTTGAGCCGATAGGTGCGCGCTAACCGCAAGGCCCAGGGAGAGAAGGTACCGCCGGCCGAACGCAAAGGACCGGAAGATGAAAGTTGACGTTCACGCTCACTGCATTCAACCGGAGCACGTGACGGCGGGCGCGCACAGCAAGATGGAGCGGAGCGGATATCCGCCGATGGCGCCGACGGAATTCGACCACTTCATGCGGGAAATGGAGCCGGTGGACAAGGCTATCTGCTTTGGAGTGCGCGCCCGCGGCACGGGGACAATGACGCCTGACGAGTACACGTCCGAGTGGGTGAGCCGGGCGCCTGAGAAGCTGCTCGGTTTCATGGCCATCGATCCAATGGAGGAGGACTACCTGGAGAAGATCGACCGGGCGGCGTCGGAGCTTGGGTTATGCGGCATCAAGCTGCACCCGATCCTGGGGCGCTACAACCCGGCCGATCCGAAGATCTTCCCGCTGTACGAAAAGGCGATAGACCTGGGGCTGCCGATACTCACTCACATGGGCGCGCACCCGGACGACAGGGTGTCGCTGAAGCAGAGCGAGCCACTTTTGTTCGATGACGTTGCGCAGGCGTTTAGCGAGTTGAAGATAGTTGTCGCGCACATGGCCCACCCCTGGCAGCGAGACTGCGCGGTGGTGCTGCGAAAGCACCCGAACGTGTACGCCGACGTGTCGGGGGCCGGCTGGGTGAGGCCGTGGCAGGCGTGGCAGGGGCTGACGCTGATGGTCGAATGGGGAGTCGCGGACAAGCTGCTGTTCGGGTCGGATTTCCCGTTCTGGACGCCGAGCGAGGGCATGGAGAAGCTGCGGCGCTTGAACGACCAGGTCGAAGGTACGGGCTTTCCGCGGATCCCGGACGATGTAGTCGAAGGGATCATCAACCGGGACGCGCTGGGTCTGCTGGGGATTGGGTAGGTCGGCAGGCCGTTATTCGGCGGCTAGACCCTGCCGGAGTAACGGACCTGGGTCAGGCGTGAGGGTGGTTCGCGAACCGCCCCTACAGGGGTCCGATCCAGAGGGGTCGGGCCAGCCGGGGAGCGGGATGCGGGACCATTCTATGCACAGCGCGGTGATTGTCTGGGGGAGTGGATTCCCGCTTTCGCGGGAATGACGAGTAAGGGGTTCGGGGGCGCATCGTGTCCTTCTGCGACTTGGTGGTGATTCGAGGTGGGGCGGATATGTGGGTCGTGTGGGATGATCCCGCGCATCAGGCCGTCAAGTTGGACCTGATGAAGGCCAGCTTCGATGCGTCGGTGCTGGGCGGGGACATCGGGCCGCCGCTTAGATTGAGGACTAGAGCGTAGGAGACTGGTCGGCGGGAGCGGCGGCGACGGGGTCGAGGCGCGTTCGGGCGTTCTTCCGCCCTTCGTAGTAGTCGTTGCACGTCATGACGCGCAGACCTTTTTCGAGCGCGTATTCGATGTGCTTTTCGGTTCCGCTCATCTTCGGGTCTTCGCGGATGCTGCTGTGGTCGTGCTGGCAATAGGAGAAGACCAGGTCTTCGGCGGCGGCGCGGTCGATGTAGGGCTTCATCGAATCCACCCACCCGTCAACGTTCTCCCAACCCAACACCTCGGGGCGAATGACACAGTCGTGCCAGCCGTGGGTGGGAATCTCGAGCACGGCTGGCATGGGTGAAGGCGCGGTTTTCTCGTTTTGGGGGCGCCAGAACGGGAACTCGTCGTACCAGTAGGGTTGCAGGTCCAGCGAAACCGGGTGCCAGTCTTTCTCATTGCGACCGTCGGTGCGGACGAACCGGATGCCCTCGTCCCAGACCATCCTGACGAGTTCGGGGCGGTCGCGCAGGCCCCGGTAGTAGGTCCAAGGACCTGTCAGGCCGATGCAGTCGACGTCCAGGTGTTCTTTGAGAAGATGGTTGGTCTTGCGGACCTCTTCGCGTGATTTCTCCGGACCGACGCCCAGCACTATGCGAACGGTCTCGCCATTGTCGATGTGCAAGGTCTTCAGGAGCTGGTGGGAGTAGGTGTGCTGCTGGAGGTCGAACAACGGGTCCTGGGCGATGGCCTGAAACTCCTCGACGTTCTGTTCCAGAGTCTGCCCAAGGATGAAAAAGGTGGCGGGGACGTTGAGGCGGTTGTGCAGCTCCTTGGCCGATTCGAGGAACTTCCTCGTGGTGCCTTCACGTTTTTCCCGCGACTCCACGTCGTATCCGAGCAGCATGGTTCCCGGCATGGTCTTAGCTCCTCCGCCTGATTCCCGCGACTACCTACCCCTGGCTTGAGTTTAACGATGGAGTGTTTGTGTCGAGAGTAAATGTCCAAACAGCAAATGAGTGAAAAGTGGGTAGACGCGCAGCGACTCTTGGCCACTGTCTGTCGGTCTCGGAACCCCCGCCCCGTATTCGAGTACAGGGCGGCTCCTTCGACAGGCTCAGGGGAGTCGAGGCTCGCAAGGAACGGAGGGAGGGCGGTTCGCGAACCGCCCCTACGAAATGGGAATGATGATCTGGATTGGCGCCCCCGATCGGGTCGGGGGCAGGCTTTTCGCGGGAATGACGAGCGAAACGCGGGAATGACGGGAGGGGGAGTCGAGGTATGACCGTAATGTGGCGAAATTCATGAGCGGCGCGAACCGGGACTACAAGAAATGGCTTTTCGGCAGACCTCTGGCTTGCTGGCTTCGTCTATCCGCTGGAGGGCGGCGGCGATATGATCGACGGGACATTAGTCTGGGGGGCTGAAGCAGAGTCCTGCGGGCTACGGAGACACTGTGAAAGAACCAAGCGGCGAGCTGATGACCGCGGAGGCGCGTTGAGATGGCAAACACATTTGGCCGCGCGTTCCGCGTCACGACGTGGGGTGAGTCGCACGGCGACGCGGTCGGTGTTGTGGTCGACGGCTGTCCGCCGCAGCTTCCCATCGAGCTCAGCGAAATCCAGTCGGAGCTGGATAGACGGCGTCCGGGTCAGAGCTCCATCACCACGCAGCGGCGCGAGCCGGATACGGCGCAAATCCTTTCGGGGGTATTTGAGGGCCTGACGCTCGGCACGCCGATACTGGTAGGGGTCTGGAACAAAGACGCCAGGGGCAAAGACTACGATTACATGCGCCGGCTGTTCCGTCCGTCTCACGCCGATTACACGTATCAGGCGAAGTACGGGATTCGCAACTGGAAGGGCGGCGGCCGGGCCAGCGCGCGCGAGACCATCGGCCGGGTTGCCGCGGGTGCCATAGCGAAGAAGTTCCTGAGCCTGGAGTACGGGATCGAGATCGTTGGATACGTCAAGCAAATCTGGCAGATCGCAGTCGAGGTCGATACGGAGGCGGTTACCAGGGAGGACGTCGAGGCGAATATCGCGAGATGCCCGGACAGCGACGCGGCCGCTCGCATAATTGCGCGGATAGACGAGGCCCGGAAGAACGGAGATTCACTGGGGGGTGTGGTCGAGGTAGTGGCCAGAAACGTACCGCCCGGGCTTGGGGAGCCGGTGTTCGACAAGCTCGACGCCGAACTGGCCAAGGCGATGCTCTCGCTGCCCGCGTGCAAGGGCTTCGAGGTCGGCTCGGGTTTTGGGGGGATCAGTCTGACCGGGTCGAGTCACAACGACGCGTTTTATGCCGATGGAGAGCGTGTGCGTACGAGGTCGAACAACTCGGGGGGAATTCAGGGTGGCCTTAGCAACGGCGAGAATATCGTCGTCAGGGCGGCGTTCAAGCCCACGGCCACGATCAATACCGATCAGGAGACGGTCGACGAGTCCGGCGCGTCCACGGTGATGAGGGGGCGCGGAAGGCACGATCCTTGCGTCGTTCCGCGCGCGGTTCCGATCGTGGAAGCCATGATGGCGCTCGTGCTGGCCGACCAAGCGCTACGCCAACGCGGGCAGACTGGCTCGGTCGGGATGGTGGATCTGGAGAATCCGGTCTAGGCAGCTACAGATTGCGGTCAGTACGGCTCAAGCAGGCAGTGGGTGGTGCGCAGGTTTGGGATCGAGGCTGTCCGGCCGAGACGAACTACTTGTGAAACGATGCGGCGGGCCTGTAGCGATTAGGCATAGGCGGTGTTAGAAGCTGGGGATGGGTTCGGTGTTGCCTGATCTGAGCGAGGCGTTCATGGCTTCGACGAGGGCGATCGATTCGATGAAGGCGTCGTGCTCAAGCGGCTCTTTTCTTGACCGCGCCATTTCGACCGCGATTGCGAGTCCGTCTGGATAGAGCCTGGTTGCGTCGGGGACCACGGAGTGGTGTCCGTCCGGGCCGTAAAGCGATACGTGGAACACGTAGGAAGCATTGCCGAGCACGTTGACGGTGGCGGAGCGGTCGTCGCGCCAGGTGACGGTGGCCGAGGTGTTGCCGCCGTGGGTCGAGCATCGAACGCGCTCCGCTCCCGGTCCCATAAATTCGAGCGCCAGCTCGGCGGCGTGGATTCCATAGAAGATGAGTCCGCCATACTCGTTTTCGAGCTGTCCCGGCCCGGTGAACTCGCCGAACGTGAATCCAGCTAGCGACTGCAGCTGGTCGTTCTTGATTTGTTGAACCGACGTGGCGGTCCGGTACGTGGAAAACGACGTCATCGGCGCCCCGTGTTTGCGCGCGAGCTCGGAGATGGCAAGAGCGTCTTGCAGCGAGTTAGCCAAGGGCTTGTCGACAAAGGTCGCGACGCCGGCCTCGAGAAACGGACGGGCCAGCTCCAAGTGCATCGCCCCATCGCGGGACATGACGACCGCGAGATCGATTTGACCGATAAGGTCCTCCTTGCGGTCGGCCACAAGCTGGATGCCGAATGATTCGGAGAGACTGCGGTTCCGATCCGCGTCCTCGCCCCAGAGACCGACTACCCGAGCGCCTTCGACTCGATCTCCGTGGGTGTTACCACCGGGCAGATTGCACAGCCCGGAGAAGCGGTCGGCGTGTGACCTGTCGGGCCATATCAGGCCGATGCGAACCTCGTCCATTAGTCTACCTCGTGACGGGCCGGCGGCGGATGCGGAGTCACGGTATCAGGTTTTGGTCGCCGCGCCGAACTGAGCTAATTCGTCTGTTGTGGGCGGAGCGCAGGCGGCCTGAATGAAAGCTGACCTGGTTTTGGATAATAATCACGTGCAGAACAGGGCCTGGCTTGGGGCTGAAGGGGGCGAGGCGATGGCAGCGCGGTTCAGGGGTGATAGGGATGGGCCGCGCGGACGGTTGCCCGCAGATCGTAGAAGGCAGGCATCGCTTGCCGTTCCCGCATTGATCCCGCTGGAGTGGCGCCCTCTCCCACTCAATCCGGCTTTCCGCCACAGCCACTTGACCTATTGCCGCGGAGACTCGAGGTGAACACGGAGGCGGTTGGGCAACAGGCTGGTAACAGGACCGTGAGTCCTTGGTTTCTGGCGCGGATCAGCCTGTTTTGGGTCGGTCTCTCCACGATGTGGGGCGGTCTCAACATCGTCTATTTCCCCGACAGGGTCGAGTCGCTGGTAGGGACGGAAAACAAGGGCACGTTCCTCGGGCTTCTCCTGTTCAGCGGGTTGCTGGTGGCGGTGGTTGTGCAACCACTGATGGGCGCGGTGAGCGACCGTTCGACTTTCCGGATTGGACGCAGGCGGCCGTACATGGTCGTCGGCTCATTGCTGAGCGCGGGGTTCCTGCTGTTGATCGGGGCGGCGGGGACGTTTCCGCTTCTCTTCGCCGCGTTCATTATGTTGCAGATTTCGGCGAACAGCGCTCACGGGCCGTACCAAGGCGTGATTCCGGACCTGGTCCCGCTGAGACAGCGTGGACGCGCTTCGGGCTTTTTCGGATTGGGCAACCTGGTAGGGACCGTTATCGGGGCGCTCGTGGGGGGTTACTTTCTTGACAGCGGGCAGCCGGAGGTCTACCTGATTGTCGCGGCTGTCGTCCTGACGGCTGTCGCTATAGTCTCGGCACTGAGCACGCCGGAAGGGCCGCCGCCTCCCGTGGAAGACCGCCGGGCCGTTGCGGACGAGCTGCGGACGCGGGTGGGCGAGCTGAAGTCGCGGCCGGGATTTGCGTGGCTGATGCTCTCGCGGCTCTTCTTCTTCATGGGACTGCTGGCGGCTGACAACATCCTTCTGTTCACGGTGCGGGAGCGCCTGGGAATGGACCAGGCCGGCGGGCCGACGTCAATGGCGCTGGGAGTGCTCCTGATCATCGCGGCCATCACTTCTGTCCCAGCCGGCTGGCTGTCAGATCGCTTTGGGCGTCGCAGACTTGTGTTCATTGCGTGCGGATTTGGGGTTCTGGCGTCGGTGATCCTGATGTTTAGTTTCAACTATCCGCAGCTTGTGGCGGCGATGGCCGTTATGGGACTGGCGGTCGGTATCTTCACCGCCGCGGACTGGGCACTGGCGATAGACCTGATACCTGATGCGCGAGCGCCGGGCCTCTACATGGGGCTGACCAATCTAGCCACCGC
>JAPOVO010000401.1:9022-10385 GCA_026708165.1 Chloroflexota bacterium
GTCGACGCTGACGGCAGGCGTATTGCTCGATGCGTTCAACCGAGCCCAGCCGCTGCTCGGATATACGGCTGTGTTTGGGATTATGGCCGTGTATTTCGCGATTAGCGGGCTGGTCATCTTGCGCGTTCCGCCGGACGCCCGTATGTGAAGTCGGGCGGGCGAGTTGATTTCAGGCCCGCCGCAGCCGAGTATCGACGATCCGCCGGACTCAGGCGGAACTCAGGCCTCTTCCAGGTAGGCCAGAGCCTTGGCGTAGCTGTGCTGCTTGACATAATGTCTGAGCGACCGCTCTGTTGGCGGCAGGGCAGCTCCGAGCGCGTCTATCCGCTCGATAAGTTCGCGGAAGCGGGATTTGCGGTGTTCCGCCCCGGGATCGGCCGCGCGTTCGATTAAGTGCATGAGCTCGCGGAGGGCTTCGGTCAGTTCGTTCAAGGTGTCGAAGTTTCGGGATTGGGCCATGGTGCTCTTTACAGATTGTGGGATCGATCAATGGTAGCGGAGGGCTGCCTAGTTTGCGCCTTTGCGTGGGGACGGAACACTTGGGTTGTTGAACGGCTGTAGGACTGGTCCTGTCGAAGCGCCTAGGAATTCGGGCTGTTAGCGAGTAGCGCGGGGGGAGGCTATCGCCACTCGTCGCCGGGCATCATGCGTAACATGAACTCGTCGAACATAGGAACCGTAAATGCGGTGTCGCCGTGTCCCGGACTCCATATCGTGCCCTTGCCGATCAACTGGCTGCGAGTGGGCGCCAGGGAGGAGACGGGACGGTTCAAGACGCTGGCAATGTCACCGGAACGATGAGGCCCCGCGCCGAGTTCGGCCATGGCTCGCACGTATTTCTTTTCCGCGGGAGTGAGTCGATCGAACCTGACCAGGAAGAAGCTCTGATCGAGAGCGGCTATCGCCTGGTCGGAGGCGACTTCCACGTCGGAATCCGTGATAGGAGAGCTTTCCGCGACATCCCATGAATGCTTTCCCCACTCCTGCAGAAAGTACGGATAGCATTGAGTTTCGGAGATGATCGCATCTAGCGCCGAAGACTGTATCTGCACTCCCTCGTCGTTGGCGGGCTTTGCAATAGCGAGCCTGGCGTCGTCGGGGGAGAGCGCTCCGATTTCGGGGAAATCGAAGAGTCTTTCGGCGTAAGACTTCGCTCTTCCCATCCGGCCTCGCACTTGCGGCAGGCCCGCCCCGATCATGATCACCGGAAGCTGCCGCTGGGAGGTCCGATGCAGCGCCATGATCAAGGCCGCCAACTGATCCTCTTTTGCATACTGGATCTCGTCCAGGAACAGCGCCACGCAGCTTACCTGAGCGATCGTTTCCGCATCATGATGATAGGCGCAGCTACCCGGCTAACAGC
>JAPOVO010000035.1 GCA_026708165.1 Chloroflexota bacterium
AGCTCGAGGATGACCCCGCCGATCAGCGAGCCTAGTGCCGATCCGAGCGTGTTACCGAGGAAATAGATCGCCGTCGCCGCGCCCAGTCTGCTGGCGGGAGCGGTGGCGATCATGTAAGTCTGCCCGCCACCGTTCAGAAGACCATCCGAGATTCCCCGGTAGATCGAGAGTCCCAGAAGCACTCCGGGATTGACGATGATGAAAACCGCCGCGGCTACCGGGGTGCCGATCAGACCGAGCATCATGGACTTTTTTGGTCCCAGGCTGTCGCTCAAGACGCCGCCGAGCAGCACGAAAGTGGCCATGAGGAAGAGCGAAATGGTTCGGAAGTTGGCGGTGAAGGTCTGGCTCAGCTCCAGCTCTTCTTCGACGTATACGGGCAGGAAGGGCAAGAACGGCCCGAAGACCACGCCGTTGATGAACAGCAGCAGCAGGAACAGGCCGAACCTGCGGTCGAGGAAGACCGTTCTGACGTAGTCGGCGGCGATTTGAGTGACTATTGCAATACCGCCGCGCTGCTCGCTCGCGTTCGGGGTGGTGTCCGAGTTTCCGTGATTTTCAGATTGAAAGGTCCCAAATGGTAACGGGGCCACGCCGACCCCGAGCGACGAAGATAATAGTCTGGATCGAGATCGGACGAGTTGGCGGCGTCAGCCGGCGAGTCGTCTAGGGTAGGCTGGCGGGTCGAAACAGGGACTTCGAGGATACGAGTGCGCCGCGGTTCCATGGAGGTTGGTTTATGGCCCGTCTCATAATTCTCGGGTGCGGCACGCCCGCTCCGAGTCTTACCCGCTGGGGCACCGCGTTCCTGCTCGGTATTGGCGACGAGTGGCTGCTGTTCGACTGCGGGCCGGCCACGACCTACAAGATGTTCCGGGCGGGGGTGAGGGTTACGGAAGTAGACCATCTCTTTTTCACTCACCATCACTCGGACCACGATTCCGACTATCCGTGCTTTCTGCTTACGCGATTCGACCTGCATACCGGCAAGGAGAATCCGCTGAACGTGTATGGTCCTCCGCCCACCGAGAGGTTGACCGACCAGCTCATGGGAGAAGGGCGGGGCGCCTTCTGGCATGACGTGGTCGCGAGGACGAATCATCCCATGAGCCTGGGCGCATACAGGGGCAGGGGCGGCGTGGGGGAGCGAAAGCCGCCTGTCATTCACGCGCGCGACCTCGCTTCCGGCGACGTGGTCAACGGAAACGGCTGGCAGGTCCGGGCGGCCGAAGTGGCCCACGCGCAGCCGTATCTCGATTCACTGGGCTACCGCGTAGATACGGAAGAAGGGTCGGTGGCGTTCTCGGGAGACACCCGACCCTGCAAGGCCATGACCGAGCTTGCCCGCGGCGTGGACCTGCTTGTGATGGAATGCATCCTACGTGAGCCCGACATGAGTGAGGGCAGCCTGATAGCCGAAACGGGCAGCCGGGGGGCGGCGCAGACGGCCGTGGACTCCGGAGCGAAGAAGATGGTGCTCGTGCATCAAAATGAAATGATCGACGAACCGGTCGCCAGGAGCGAGGTGATCGCCGACGTGAAGGGAATCTACGACGGGCCGGTCATCTGGGGCGAAGAGATGCTGGAAATCGAGGTCTGAGAGGCTGCCGGTTGCCGTAACGCTGCCGAGAGCGGATACCTGGCTTCCAGCGGAGAAAGTTGGGATGACCGGTTCGACATTTCGGGGTGGTACGGAGTGCTTTGCCGGCCTCCCTACTTCGGCGGATGGGCGGTGGATTTCTAGCAAATTTTGATACCATACGCCGGGGCTGAGGAGCGTCGCTCACAGCATTGGCACTCCGCGTCATTCTTGGCGTATCAAGCTGGATGGTCAGGATGCGGTACGAGCCGGCTGACAAGTGCCCACCACGGCAGGCGCTTGGCGCGGCTCTTCTTATCTTCGTTCCTAATACGATTAGCGTCGTCTTGCTCACGACGTTCGTAATTCGGGCTTCTGGTGAATCTGACAACTATCTCGCTTGGGCCATGTTCACAGGGTTGGCAATCACCGGTTTAAGCATGATTCTGCATGCTTTCCCGTTTCGTTATATGGGATCGGGAGGCCTGGTTGTCACCAACCTGAATGTCCCTCTCCTTGCAGTGTCGGTCCTGGCTCTTGCAAGAGGGGGGCCCGGCCTTTTGGCGAGCCTGGTGATTACCACTACCCTCCTCCAGTTTTTGCTTGTCTCGCGTCTCGCGTCGCTCAGGCGAGTATTCACACCAACAGTAAGCGGAGTTGTCATCATGCTCGTGGCGGCCTCCGCCGTGCCCTTTTTTGTGGACCGGACGATAAGCCATTCGCAAGACCAGTCGGTCGTCGTCCTGGTACCAGGGATTGTGGCCCTTGCCCCGGGTCTTTGGGGAGCCGTGCAGTCCTCGGAGGCGCGACGGATCTGGACGCTGCCGATCGCGGTAGCGTTCGGTCTGGTGGTGGCCGTTCCCATGGGTCTCTACGATGCTGACCAGATAACGGAAGCACCGTGGTTGAGCATTACAGACTTTGAATGGCCCGTGCGGGGACTCGACTTTGGTCTACAGTTTTGGTCGTTGCTGCCGGCGTTCCTGGTTGTCAAGCTGACGGCGTTCCTGAAAGTCGTCGGAGATCTCTCAATAATCAACCGTGCTTCATACCGCAGTCCGGTTGCCTTGGACTTCAGGAAAATCCAGAGCGGACTCAGCCTGTATGGAGCCAGCACTCTGCTGACTGGGCTCCTGGCAACACTGCCCGTTGCCGCTCCGTGGTCGTCTACGGCTGTCTACATAGGCTTTACGGGGAATGCTGCCCGGAGTGTTGGGATATACCTGGGTCTGCTGACTCTTCTGATTGCGCCTTTCGCAAAGATAGTCGCCCTTCTAGCCGCGACTCCGGACTCCGTTGTTGCCGCCGTGTTCATCATCATTTTCGGACTTCTCTTTATCGAGGGATCCAAAGCGGTGTTCACCGGACCCATGGATTACAGGAAGGTCGTCATAGTCGGTGTCTCCATGGTGCTGGGCATTTCAGCGGCCAGCTTTGGCCGGTTGAGCGATGGCATCCTGGGAGATTTGATCGGCAATACGATCATCGTGGGCGGGGTCACGGCAATCGGCATGACGGTGGCTACGGGTTTCAGGGGCTTTTGGCGTCGGAGACTCAACGCTGACCTCTCGCTTTCGTCATTGACCGATGTCTCGGCGTTTTTGGAGGCATTCGCTTCCAGACACGGGTGGAGTGATCAGGCGAAGATGCGACTGAACCTGGCCGTTGAAGAGGTCTTGCTCACGCTCGTGGACCAAAGCGGCGAGAACGGTTTCGATCAGGAACGCCGGTTGAGTGCCTCGGTTCATGCCGATGGCGATGCTGCGGAGATCGAGCTGATCGTGTATTCGCGTGAAGATCTCGAAGGGAATATCGAAGATCAACTCGCTCTAGTAAGCGACCAGGTGTCAGCCGACGACGCACACCAACTGTCGACAAGGTTGCTGCGGCACTTCGCCACGGCGGTCCATCATCGCAAGTACTACGGAGTCGACATCGTGACTTGCCGGGTCGATAAACACGTCCTCGATTCGACGACCGAGCGCCGCTGATCCAAGTCCGTTCGTCGCCTATCGGCAACCCGGGTGGGCGGTTGACTGCTGATCCGCATAGACAAAGAGCCTCGCTGGCGAAACCGTCCGCCGGCGAGGCTCTTGACGGAGCGCCCTTCGTCGAAGGGCGCCCGACTAGCTGCTACTCATCGTCGAAGTAGGCTGACCCGAACAGCAGACCGTCGTGCCGAATCACCCACACGTGCGTGGCGCTGCCGGTACCCTGGGCCGAAGGCCGCAGGTTGTGGAACCAGCGTCCGTCCTCGGACACGGCGGCAACCTGAGCACCGTAGTCGTACAACATGCCGTCGAGGCCGCGTGCCCGCAGCAGTTTGACGTCCGTGCCAATCCGTTGCGGCAACAACGGATTCACCAGATACAGGTCGTTCTCATCGATCAGGAACAGGAACGACGTACCGTCGAAGCTCTCGGTGCTGTTGTAGTACGCAACCGTTGCCTCCAGGCCGTCGCGCTCGTAGCGGTCGATCGCGGCCTGCACGTACGCCATCGTGTTCGCCTCAGGATCTTCAGCCGCAGGGTAATAGCCCGAGGCGAAGATCCGCCCGTCGTGGCGAATGGCGAAGGAGACCTTCTGGGCTTCCTGCAACGTCACCGGATGAGGCCAGAGATACTCGACCCAGACGCCCTCCTCGGTCGCCTCAGCGATCGCCTTCCCCAGCTCGAACCCGTCAGACCCGACCACGTTCTTGATGTCCGTGCCGATCAGTCGCGGGAAGAGCGGATGGACGAAATAGATGTCGTTCGCATCCATCGCAAACAGATAGAACTGCCCCTCAAAGGCGGCCGTGCTGTTGTAGTAGTTCGTCATCGACTCCAGACCGTCACGCTCGTAGCGCTCAATGGCCTGCTGCACGTATTCCACTGTGTACTCGCGCGGGTCGGCGCCTATCCAGGCCGGCGGCTCCGCGGTGGGGTCCGGGGTGTAGTAGCCCGATGCGAATATCAGGCCTTCGTGCCGAACGACCCAGGCCGTCTTGGGTTCCTCACGACCTGTGGCCGGATTGGGCCACGGGTACTCGACCCAGTGTCCCTCCGGTGTGGCCTTGGCGATTTCCTTACCCAGTTCGTAGCCGTTCGATCCCACCACATCCTTGATGTCCGTGCCGATCAGATGCGGGAAGATCGGGTGGGCGAGATAGATGTCATCGGGATCCATCAGGAACAAGTACAGATAGCCATCGACACTCTGACTGCTGTTGTAGAAGTCGATGGTCGCCTCCAGGCCTTCCAACCGGTAGTGCCCGATAGCGTTGCTCACGTACTCCCGAATGACTCCGGCAAGGTCCGCCCGCACCGAGAAGTGCCCGGAGCTAAAGACGATGCCGTCATGGAGCACGAAGTAACTGCGCCTTGGTTCCCGCTGACGGTTCACCGGATTAGTTTGCAGGTGGTTCAGCCACACGCCGTCCTCGGTCACGCCGCGCACCAGTCGTCCAAGCGAGTGACCGGCGGGCAGCCTGGCTCCCACAAGGTTGCGGAACACGGGAGCAGCCAACAACGTCTCGGAGGCACGGTCAACCATCATCAGCGAGCGGTCACCCTCGATGCTCGCCTCGCTGTTGTAGTAGGCGACGGTCGCCTCGAGGCCGTCCCGCTCATAAGCGGCGATGGCGTCGGACACGTATGCCAGAGTCTCCTCGTCCGCCTCAGCTGTAGCACTCACGGAAATCGATGCCGGCTCCCATTCGAACCGCTCGATACTCAGCCGCTCTTGCAGGCCCTGCGGGCCGTTTACCCATGTTTGGTAGCCATCGGTGAAGGCGGTCCAATTGGTCGCCTTATCCCAGAGGAGCACTCCCCCCGCTGTCAACTGGCGCGTGATTCCGTCACTTGGATCGTGCTGCTCGTTGTCCAGACAGTCGCCGATGGCGTCCGGAGCCATGGCCTGGACTGATGCGAATCCGAGCACAAACTCACAGTCCGGATGGTCCGCCGCGGCCCGCCCGGTGGCGCCCACCGCCGTGAGAACCACGGCCAACGCCGCCGCGACGGCTGCCATGGCGAAAAAGCGAAAACCTGGTCGTGTCCGCGCCGGCGCCAAGACCGCCACGACTGAACCTCGAGTCTGCAACATTCTCAATTCCTCCACGCCAGCGCCCACGCTTGATCGTCGGCCGATTCGACTGCCGAGTATCGTACCCTAACTGCAAGGACCGCTAATCGTAGCGATGCCGAAACCGGCCGCTGGATTCAATGGTAGAAAGTTGACGCTCATCCATCAAAATGAATCGATCGACGGGGTGGCCGTGAGGAGCCGGGTGATCGTCGAGGCCAAGGAAATCTACGACGCCCCTCTCACTTCGGGCGAGGAGATGCTTGAACTTGAGTTCTGAAGGCACGGCGTCGTCCCGCGACGCCGCGGAGAAGGAATACCTGGCGACCAACAGGAGGAGCTGGGACGACTGGGTGGCGCTCCACTTCGACTCGGACTATTACGACGTGGCCGGATTCAAGGCCGGCAATTGTACGTTGAAGAGCGTCGAGGTCGAGGAGTTTGGCGACATTGCCGGAAAGTCGCTACTTCACCTCCAGTGCCACTTCGGACTTGACAGTCTCTCGCTGGCTAGAAGGGGCGCCCGAGTAACAGGCGTGGACTTTTCCGATCAGGCGATATCGACGGCGGGGCGGCTCAGTGAGGACGAAGATCTGGGTGCGAAGTTCGTCCGCTCGAACATCTACGAGCTGCCTCGACACCTGGACGACCGGTTCGACATCGTTTTCACGTCGTACGGAGTGCTCTGCTGGCTACCCGACCTGCACAGATGGGCGGCGGTGATAGCGCATTTCCTTAAGCCGGGCGGGTTCTTCTACATGGTCGAACATCACATGCTTATGAACATCTTCGATGACGAGGACTCTCTTACCGATCTGCGAGTTACCGCACCCTATTTTCACGGCCGCGTACCGGCGAGATATTTCGATTCGGGGACCTACGCTTCCCAAGGCGATCAGACCAGCTATGAAACCTACGAGTGGAGTCATAGCATGGCTGACATAGTCAACTCGCTAGTGAGCGCAGGCCTGCGGATCGAGTTCCTGCACGAGTTTCCGTTCATTGCCTGGAAGGCGTTTCCGTTCCTGGTGCAGGACCGCGAGGGATGGTGGAGGATGCCCCCGGGTAAACCCGATCTTCCGCTGATGTTCTCGATCAAGGCATCCTGCCCGGAGAGATGATCTTCCGCAACCGCTTGTTCAGATAAATGGGCAGATTTCAGGGGGAGGGGATCCTGTCGGGTCAATCCTCGCGCTCAGGATCAATCACCCAAATGTCGGGCAGGTCACGATAACGCTCGTCGAAGTCGAGGCCGTACCCGACCACAAAATGGTCGGGTATGGTCATGCCCACGTAGTCGACCGAAACGTCTACCTGCCTGCGGGACGGCTTGTCCAGCAGGGTACAAAGGCCAAGGGAAGCCGGACCGTGGCGGCGTAAGTAGCGCAGCACGGCGGCAGTGGTGGCGCCGGTGTCCACGATGTCTTCCACTATAAGCACATCCTGTCCGGCAATCGACTCCCTGGATATGCCTTGAACGATCTGCGGCCTGCCCGTGCTCACCATTTTCGCGCCGTAGCTCTCGACTCTCACGAAGTCCACGCGGCGCACTGGCGCTTGGAGTTGCCGGACCAGGTCGGCAAGGAACACGAAACCTCCCCGGAGAACGCCTATCAGGGTCAGAGACCGGTCACGGTAGTTTCCGCCGATCTCGCTGGCCAACCGCTCGACCAGCCCGGCGATGTCTTCTCGGGACAGGTAGATTCGTGAAGGCTCAGTCATCGGTTGCCGCTGACCACAACTCCGTTTCCATTGCGGGAGCTTAGCCGGAAGCGGCCATCGGACTGCGGATAACGTTTTGGATGAATTCCTGATCTCAGACACAAGCCGGTGGTCAGGCCGGCGTGTTTGGCCCCATGCCTCCCGCGGAAACCCTGCCGATTTCGGACGACCGAATCAATTCGGTGATTGTTCTTATGGGCAGACACTAGATGTTTGATAGCCGAGGCTCGCCTGGAGTCACATCCGGTTTCGCAGCGACCAGAGCAGCCAGAAGGAGACGATCACCATCGCGCCGACCGATATCCCAGCGGCGAGGTCGAGGTAGTTGATCTCAAACCAGAGGTACAGGAACAGAAACGGGTAGAAGCTCATCCACGTCTTGACGGCGAACGGAGCGCGGACGAGCTTTGCTGATCCCAGGTAAAGCATGAAATTCGAGAGCGGGTGGCTGAACGCGTAGGCCGCAGCCAGACCGCCGTTGAGCGCTCCTGAAAACGCCAGCCCAGCGATCATCGCGATCTCGCGCGCGTGATCGCTCACCTGATCGACCAGCGCTCCGTGATTCGACTCCTTGCCGAGACGCCTAGCCAGCGCGCCGTCGATTCCGTCGAAAACCACGGCGAATACGAAGAGCAGGAAAGACACTCGCGGCGAGTATGCGACAAGAGCCGCCGCAACGATCCCGACCGGAATCTGGCTGAGCGAAACGGCATTGGGCGGGACTCTCAGCTTGACGAGGAGCCAGACTATCGGAATGAGTATCCGCGCGAGCAATGCGCGGAGCGGTCTTAGCGCGCGTGTTTCGAGGGTCGAGTATGAGCCTCGCAAGATCGGGTCTTCCTAGCGGCGATGGCCTTCAGGGGCATTATGCACCGTTAGGGTCCAAGTCTTCGGCGGTCAGAGGCTCGGATTTGGACCAGACTACGTCTGTTTCGCCTGAACGCGCGGTCTGCCTCCGCGCCAGATGGAACAAGTAAGTGGACAGCCGGTTAAGGAAATCGAGAATTGGCTTCGGGACGCGTTCCATGGTACTCAGGGTGTGGGCCGACCTCTCCGCGCGGCGGCAAATGGACCGCGCCAGGTGAATGGCCGCCGCCCCCGCGTTTCCGCCCGGAAGAATGAAGTTGGTCAGTTTCGGCAGCGACCGGCTGAGCGCCTCGGTCGCTTGTCCGAGCGCGTCGGCGTCCTGCGCAGTCAATCCCACTCCGTGACGGGAATCCGGATCGGCGATAGCGGCTCCCGTCGCAAGTAATCTTGCCTGAATCAGGGCCAGAATGCGGTCCGTGCCCGGGTGGTCGAGGTTAGACCGGGCGACCCCCAACGCGGAGACCAGCTCGTCCACGTTTCCAAGCAGTTCGACGCGAGCGTCGGTCTTGCGGATGTCGCGCGATCCGAAAAGCTGGGTCGACCCTGGGTCGGATTCTCTCCGCCGAGCCGCACTCAATTAGTCGAGCGCTCCATCGATCAGCGGTGTCCGAATGACGGCGCGTCCACTGCGAGCGCGGTGCGGTGCGGTTCCTATAATGAGGAGGTGCCGACTGCGCCAATCCGGAGACTTGTCCGTCCACATCGCTCCGGGACGATCACCAGTGATAATCAAGCCTCCTCGGGAAAGGGCCGTTTGCAAACCGCAGACATCAGGGACAGCGACGGCGGCGTCGACCACATGAGGGTTCGGGGCGCTCGCGTACACAACCTCAAGAATCTAAACGTCGACATCCCACGAGGCAAGTTGGTGGTCATCACCGGCGTTTCCGGATCGGGCAAGTCGAGTCTCGCCTTTGACACCCTGTTCGCCGAAGGCCAGCGCCGCTACGTGGAGTCGCTGTCGGCGTATGCCCGGCAGTTTCTGGGACAGCTTGAAAAGCCTGACGTTGACCTCATTGAGGGACTGTCTCCCGCCATAGCGATCGATCAGCGCGGCGTTTCCAGCAATCCTCGATCAACCGTGGGAACGATCACGGAAATCTACGACTACCTCCGGCTCTTGTTCGCGCGGGTGGGAGACCCGCACTGTCCAGAATGCGGACGTCCCGTTCGCAGCCAGTCTATTCAACAGATGGTCGATACGATCATGGCCCACCCGGAGGGAACGCGTCTTATCCTGCTCGCGCCGGTTGTAAGAGGACGGCGAGGGGAGCACAAGGGCGTCTTTGCCGACGCCTTGCGAGCCGGTTTCGTGCGCGCGCGAGTGGACGGCGAGATTATGGAGGTCTCGCCGGCTCCCAGGCTCGACAAGAACCGCAAACACGACATCGATATAGTCGTCGATCGAATAATCGTGCGCGACGACCTCGGCAACCGCCTGGCCGACTCGCTGGAAACCGCGCTGAAACTGGGAGGTGGATTCGCCTCCGTGCAGATTCTCGGCGGTGACGATCTGCTGCTTTCCGAATTGCTCACCTGCCCCTACGACGGGATCAGCTTCCCCGAAATCGAGCCTCGTTCGTTTTCGTTCAACAGTCCCAAGGGGGCATGCCCGGAGTGCAATGGGCTGGGCGTCAAGATGGAGTTCGATCCTGACCTGGTTATACCGGACCGGTCGCTTTCGATTCGCTCGGGCGCCATCGCCCCCTGGAGTCGAATCGGAGGCGGGCTCAGCACCACCTCTCGGGTGATACGGGCGCTGTCCCGGAAACATGGGTTTGGACTCGATGAGCCGGTGAGCGGGATCGATCCCGCGAAATTGGACCTCATTTTGTATGGCGTCGGCGACGACCGCGTATCGGTGAGACTCGGTCCTGCCGATTCGGCGGGGCGCGTGATGGACTTCGAGTTCGAAGGCGTTATCCCTTACCTGCGGCGCCGGTACGAAGCTACGGAATCGGACTACGTCAGGCGGGAGGTCGAGCGCTACATGGCGCAGCGCGAGTGTCCGGTTTGCCGAGGTGGACGCATACGCCGTGACAGCGCCGCGGTGAAGTTTGCGGATCGGTCCATAGTTGGCGTATCCAGAATGTCCGTGCGCGACTGTCTGGAGTTCCTGGACGG
>JAPOVO010000164.1 GCA_026708165.1 Chloroflexota bacterium
GCTTTCGGGACTCACGAGTATTTCGAATTTTGTAAACGCATCGCGGCCATTCCCTACATTTGCGGGAACGTCGGTTCGGGCACGGTCGCGGAGATGCGCGACTGGCTGGAGTACTGCAATGCGGAAGGCCCGACGACTCTCACGGAGGAGCGGCGGAAAAACGGCAGCGCCAAGCCGCTCGGTGTGCGGTTTTGGGGCGTAGGCAACGAAAACTACGGCTGTGGAGGCCACATGAGTCCCTCCGACTATGCGGCCGAATATCGGAAGTTCGCCACCCAGCTCCGTCGGGTTGACCCCAGCGTCGAACTGATCGCCGCAGGCTACACCGCCGATTACAATCGCAAGCTGCTCGAAGCCCTGATAACCGAGCGCGAGCAGAGCCGCGAACTGATCGACCACGTTGCCGTCCACAGATTCTTCCGCACCGGCGGGCACGACGTGGAGTTCTCCGAGGAAGACTATTACTCGTCTGTGGCCGAATCGCTGCTGCTCGACGACGACATCGTGAAGGCCGACGGCCTTTTTAAGAACTACGAAGACCCCAGCAAGCGGATCGGCTTGGTAATCGACGAGTGGGGCACTTGGCACTCGAACGCGCCCAGAGACGACGGCCTGTTTCAGCGGAACACGATGCGCGACGCCGTTGTAGCCGCCGGCTGTCTTAATACATTCACTAACTGGTCGCAGCGAGTAGTGCTAACCAGCACGGCCCAGGCCATCAATGTGCTCACGCACGTGATCGCCGTCGACGGTCGCCATGCCTGGCTCACTCCCATCTTCCACGTGTTCGAGATGGTTCGCAATCACGTCGGCAACGACGCCCTTACGACGAACATCGAGTGCCTAGACCTAGCTGGCGGCGACGGGTCGTCGGGAGGTGTACCCCAGATCAGCGCCTCCGCGTCGGCCGATCCTGAAAGACGGTCAGGCGTGGTATGCGCGGTGAACCGCCATGTCTCGGAACCGGCCGATTGCACCGTGGCGTTTGCCGATTTGTCGGTCCGGTCGGCGTCTGCAAGCCTCTTATCGGAGAGCGCGCCCAACGTCTTCAACGACGCCGCCAATCCCGACCGCGTCACGCCTTCGGCTGCTGGCGTCGACGTTGATAACGGCAAGCTTCGCATGGAGTTGCCCCCGCATTCAGTGACGCTGTTTAGCGTCGAACTGGGCTAGCCTCGGGCGGTCGCAGCCCGGAATACTGGCCCCCGCTTCTCGTCGACGCGGCAAAGTTCAAGCTTCGTGCCGATCCGGGCCTTCTCGCCAGGCTCCAGCCGGCCCATCACTCTCGGGCCTTCTTCAAGTTCGACCAGGACCACGGTATACGGGACTTCCTGCTCGTAGCGGGTCGGTCCTACGTGAATCGCCGTCCATGCGCGGGCGGTCCCACGTCCGGCGAACGAAACCTCGAGCCTATCGTCGCCGCCGCACTCGGGGCAGTAGAGCCGGGGTGGCATGAACAGGCCGTCGCACGTGGCGCAACGATAGCCTGTCAGACCCATCGCGAGGCTAGGGCCTGCCGAGAATGTGCACGGTTGCCACGGCGTCGGCCCCACCAAGGTTGTGGGCCAGAGCTGCTTCCGGACTCGCGATCTGGTTGGCCGCGTTGCCCCGGATCTGGGCTGTAAGGTCGAAAATCTGCGCAAGTCCCGTGGCGCCAACTGGATGTCCCTTTGCAATGAGCCCACCACTCGGATTGACGGGAATGCTGCCATCGAGCGCGGTCTCACCCGACTGCACAGCCGGTCCGCCCTCGCCCTTTGGAAAGAACCCTAGGTCTTCTGTCGCAACTATCTCGGCCACGGTAAAGCAGTCGTGAACCTCGGCCACGTCGATGTTGGAGGGACCTAGACCGGCCATCTCGTAAGCTGCTTGCGCGGCCTTGACGGAAGCGGAAAAGCTGGTCAGTTCGCGCATTCCCGTCAAAGCGCTCGGACCAGTGGCGTGCCCCGAGCCAAGGATTCGCACTGGTTTGTCTGCGAAATCACCCGCCATTTCGGTCGGACAAAGAACCGCTGCGGCCGCGCCGTCGCTTATGGGCGGGCAGTCGAACAGCCGTATCGGTTCGGCTATGAACCGGGAGTTGACAACCTCCTCCAGATCGGTGGCGCGGCGGAACTGCGCCTTTGGATTGTTGAGGCCGTTCTGATGATTCTTGATGGATACCTCCGCGATTTGCTCGCGGGTGGTGCCGTATTTCTCCATGTGTGCTTCCATCACCATTGCGAATGCGCCCGGAAACGTCAGCCCGGTGTGCATTTCGGAGTCCTCGTCGCCCGCTGTTGAAAGTGCTGCCGTAATTTCGCCAATCGGCATCGCCGACATCTTCTCAACGCCTGCGACGAGGACGAAGTCGTAAAGACCGAGCGCAACGGTTAGAAACCCCTCCCGGAAACCGAGCCCTCCTGAAGCGCAGGCCCCTTCCACCTTCGTTGCCGGTATACCCTCGAGGCTCAAGCGCCCTGCCACGACAGCCGCCAGCGAGCCCTGTCCCGCAAGCCGCTCGCCAGCGAAATTCCCTAGGTACAGCGCTTGGATACGGGACCGGGCTATGCCGCTGTCCGCAATGGCCTCGCGGCAGGCGTCGACGGCCAGCCTGGTTATATCCTGGCCTTCCAGCCGTCCAAACGGAGTCGATCCCACGCCCAAAATGGATACCGGCCGCAATCCCCTGTCCGGCCCGGTCGTCCAGCCTCCAGCCATCACACGCGCCTTTCGTGACCCAACCAGTAACGCTCGCGCAGTTCACGTTTCAATATCTTCCCGTACGCGTTTTTTGGCAGCGCCCGCAAAAAGTCCACCGAAGTCGGTTTCTTGTAGCTGGACATATTACTTCGGCAGAAATCCATAAGGTCCCGATCTGTCACCTCGGCATTTTCGTTTAACACGACCAGCGCCTTGACCGTCTCTCCCCACTTTTCGTCAGGCACTCCTATGACAGCCACGTCGGCAACGGCGGGATGGGTTGCGATGACTTCCTCGACCTCCCGAGGATAAACGTTCGCCCCGCCGCTGATTATCATGTCCCTCTTTCGATCGGTGATGTAGAGATAGCCGTCCGAGTCCAGGTTGCCCAGATCGCCAGTGTGCAGCCATCCGTTCCTGAGCGTTTCCGCCGTCGCCTCGGCGTTGTTCCAGTATCCCTTCATCACCAGATCGCCTAGAACGACGATTTCACCCGTCTCGCCGGCAGGCAGTTCGTGGTCCTGCTCGTCCACCACCGAAACCCGAACTCCCGTCACCGCGCGGCCCGCCGAAGCGAGTCGCCGAAAAGCGACCGGGTCGCCCTCGATCCGGTGCTCCTCTATGGGCAGCGTGGTCACCGCCATTGGAGCCTCGCCCTGTCCGAATATCTGAACGAAGTTCGGGCCGAACGTACGCACGGCCTCGACCAGGTGCTCTGTATACATGGGGCCGCCTCCGTAGATCACTGTATGAAGGCTGGACAGGTCGAAGTCTTCCTTGTGGTCGCTAGCCACCAGAATGTTGATCATCGTAGGAGCCAGGAAGAGGGTGGTGACTCGGTATCGCTCGATAGCGCCGAATATCTTGCGGGGTTCGAATCTTGGCGTTCCGGGAAAGGCGTTGGCCGCTCCGCGGGCTAGGTTGTGGAACATGCACAGCCCCGAGCCGTGCGTGATCGGCGCGGCATGAAGCAGAACGTCGTCGGGTGCGGCCGGGTTTATATCGAGCAGATAGCCCTGCGCCATCGCCATTAGGTTGCGGTGGGTGAGCATGGCCCCCTTGGGGCGGCCGGTGGTCCCAGACGTGTAGAAAAGCCAGGCTACGTCATCGGAGTCCGGCAGCGCCGACGGCACGTTTTCCGATGACGAGTTCAGGAGTTCGTCGTAACCCAGATCCTCATCAGGATCGCCGCCCACGCAGATAAAGTGCTTGACGGTATCTAACGATCCGCGAATTTCAGCGAGGTGATCGCGAAACTCGCTAGAGTACACAAGCGCAAACGCACCAGAATCGTTGAGCAGGTACTCGTGCTCGCGCGGCTGAAGCCGGGCGTTCATCGGCACTATCGCCATTCCAGCCTTCATCGGCGCCAGAATCGCCTCCAGGCCCTGGTGGCAATTAGGCAGCAGCATCCCAAGCCGGTCGCCGCCACGTCCGCCAAGATCAACCAGTGCATTGGCAAGGCGGTTCACCCGCGCCTCGGCCTCGTGAAACGAGACCACGGTATCTCCGTCGAGCCATGCAGGCCGCTCGGGATAGCGGATCGCGCTGCGTGTCAGCATGTGGCCTACGTCCAGCGTGTCCTCCCTGTCGCGATTAGGGGGTCGGTCTTGCCGCGACGGTCCCGTGCGAACACTACGAACGCCCTATCAACGCTCTGCCGGTTGCGCACTTCCTACGAGTTTGTTGTTCAATAGGTCGCCTCCACGCTCACCGGGTTCATGGACTCGCCCGGCTATGCCCCGGCCAGCTCTTCGACTTTCGCCTTCAATGGTCGGTAAACATGCTCGTTCATCACTGCTATGGCCCCTATGTCGGACTGGTCTTGCACTATCGCGGCGTAGGCTTCGGTCCCCGCCCGGCAGTGATCGACTGCGGCCTGCGTCTCCCGCAACGCCACGTCCCGCTCGCCTGCCGAGTCCGCAAGGGCCGCCTCCCGCAGCGACTCAATGCAGTCGAGATATGCGATTCCGAAGTCGAGCCGGCCGATCCAGTAATCGATATATTCCCCGCCGCCGCTCCCCGCCTTGCTTCTAGCCTGTCGGGCCGAATCCAGGGCGTTGCGGTAGGCTCGCCTCACCTCCGCTAGCTCCTGTGGGAAGGGTTCGGCGATCCAGCTCTTCATAATCATGTTCGGAGCGGGAAAGGCGATGGTAAGAGCGTTCTGCTCAAGTATGACAGTAGCCCGCTGGACTTCCTGATGCATCTCGAACATGTCTTCCACACACGCCTCACCGCAGGCCGCCATCAGCACGTAGCGGCAGACTTCGTCCGGCGACGCCGCAGTATCCCAACCGGCATTGGCGAGGTAGGAAACGGTGGGATCATGATCGCCGATCAACCAGTAACGTGTGCTGAATCCCGACCAGCCTCGGTCGCGCATTCGTTTGGTCATGCGGTGCAAGCTGCCCAGTGTGCTCTGCGGCAAGATTCCCACGTTGTCGTCGTGAAGCGTCAAGATGGCTGTGGCGGGCAGATCGAGCTGCGGAGCCTTGCCGTACGAGTCTCGTAACGCGCTGCTCGATGGGAAATAGTCCATCCCGACGTGTGTCTGCCAGCCCGGCTTTGCAATTACGTTCACGACGGGAAATAATTCTCTGGCGACCGACTCCAGAATCACCTTGATATCCGGTCGGGCCGTGTCCGCCAGCACTTCCAAATCGTCGATAAGCCTGTCCAGAAAGTAGAGGCTGACGATGTCCCCCTTGACCTCTAGAACCGGCCGAGGCTCACCGCCCGGGTAGCTGCCCGCAGGCATGTCCCTCTCGGCGGCGCTCGCCAGCACCGGCTCCAGGCTGCACACTTGCTCGACGCCGTACTTGTCATCGAGTGCCTGCCAGGCCCGCTCATGCTCCTCGATCCACTGTCGGTGCTCCTGCATCACAAAGGAGATGTAGCTGGCTTCGGGATAGATGTTGACGGTCGCCTGAATCACCGCGGTCGCAAGATCGGCCAGCGCGTCGTCATCCATGGCTACGCCGTCGCCCGGCACGATTGTGCTCGCGCCGAGTTGGTGAGTTTCGCGAGAGGTCTTCAGTAACCCGGCGAACTCAGAAGGAAACTCAGTTGTGGAAGTGTGGATCACGCATTCCATACCGCGTGACGCTGCATGATCGAACAAGTTGTGAATATGCCGCTGTCCCGCCGCAGCGGTCTCCTCGTAGCTTGCGCCGAGCGGCAGGTCAGGATTCCAAAACTCCTCGATATCGCCAAATACCTCCCGACCAATGGTGTCGTCATCGACCGGGTATTTATCCCCAAACCAGAGAGTTCCGGAGTTGCGCTTCACACCACGTACTTCGTAATGGACAAACGGGTGATACGGCCATATGAACGCGTAAACCCGGTTGAACTTGAGCTTGGCGAGCTGATCGATTACGGGCCTGTAGTCCTCGATGCCCCAGGACTCCGGCCCGCACGCAAAGTCGTTGACCACCCTCCATTGCCGGATGGTCAGATTGGGTTCCATCACTGTAGTCAGGTTCGGCAGTTTGAAGGTGCGCCGCTCAGGCAGAACGTCGCCGTGCAGCAGATAGCGCACGCCCCAGCGTTCCACAAGCTCATATACGGCCCACAGCGTGGCTCTGGGACTTCCACCGCCGACAATTAGAGCGTCGCGACAGCGTTGAATCACGATCCCCTGGTCTGAAACGTCGAAAGACGAGCCGTCACTCATGGCCTCGGCGACCGCCGGATTGGTAGCCGGACTCCCGATCAAGAAGAATCCGTCAGGAAACCCTTCCGTGTCTTCGGAGAGACTCGCCTCCACTCCGAACAGATCCGCCAAATACCGGCAAAGCTCGCTCGCCGCGAAGAGCTCCAGGTCCGGCTGACTGCCGCTTACCACCACGCCAACTTTGGGGGCTTGCCCGCCGCTCTCCGTCATATCTACCGCCTCTCAAAATCCGTCCGCCGCCGGAAAGCTCTGAACCCCATCACGATTTCGATCAGTTGACAATCGAGAGTATCACGGTGACCGCCCACGGCCGGTACTGGGACTCGAACTGCGAGCAAGGCGGAAGGCGTCAATCGCAGACTACGACGCGAGTCCGATGAACCAGAGTTGGTTCGAACTTTCCGCTCCCGTAACTCAATTCTGGCACTTCCGTTATGGGTCTTGAATATGGTTGTAGAATCGAAGAAATACAAGTGATTCCCGAGATTTCGCAACGATTGTGGCGAAGTCTGACTTCGATGAAGAAGGGGCCCCCCGACCGCTTTCCCCCTGAATCCCCGGGGCGCGGGAGCCCCCGGCGCCCTTGGCGCGGTGTCTTGATATGGGTGACCGTCGTTGCCGCCGCGCTCGCGATTTCGTCCCAGCTCCTCGACAGCGCCCTCACGACTGAGGACGGCTTCATTGTGGAACCCGAATCGGCCGTCGCTGCTCGCTTGACTGAGACGCGCTTGGCGCCAGCCAAGATAACCGAGCTTGTGATCGTTGGTTCCGAGACTTTGACCGTAGATGAACCGGCATTCCGCGAGTTTGTCGGCTCAATGACCGCTGAGATATCGAAACTGGTTCCGACTCATGTCGAGGGCGTTTTCGACTACTACGTCATCGGCAACGAGGCCATGGTCTCCGAAGATCGGCACACAACGATCATCAACGTCGTGATGGCGGGCGGCCTCGACGAAGCCAGCGAAAACGTGGTCCATCTGATTGAGGTCGCACGCGAAGCGAGTTTCACGCCGGATATTGAAACTTACGTGGTTGGTCCGGCCAGCGTTGACCGGGATTTCGTGGAAGTGGCGAAACGCGACGTTCTCAAGGGAGAGATAATCGGCGTCGGAATCGCACTGGTCATATTGATATTGGTGTTCCGGACGGTCGGGGCCGCGCCAATACCGATCATCATGGCCGTCGTCTCCGTCATTATCGCCCTGGCGCTTACCAGCCTCATCGGCCAGATTTACAGACTCTCGTTTTTCATCGTAAACATGATCACTATGATCGGCCTCGCCGTGGGCATCGACTACTCGCTATTTGTCGTCGGGCGCTTCCGCGAAGAGCGTGCAGCCGGTTTAGGCAAGCGAGAAGCCATCACCAAGGCGGGAGCGACCGCCTCGCGTGCGGTGTTCTTCTCCGGAATTACGGTCGTCCTGGCGTTGGTGGGAATGCTGGTCGTTCCGGCATCCGTGTTCTTTAGCCTAGGTCTCGGAGCGATATTGGTGGCGGTTATCGCGGTGCTCGCCGCGCTTACTCTGCTGCCTGCGATACTGAGTCTTGTAGGCGACCGGGTCAACTCGCTGCGCCTCCCGTTCCTTGGAGGAAATCGCCGAGGGCGCGGAAGATTCTGGATCCGGATCACGCGCATGGTGATGACGCGTCCGCTGCTCAGTCTGGCTCTATCCGGCGGATTGCTGGTCGCCGCGACCGCCCCGGTATTGGACCTGAATCTGGGGGCCTTGGGAATCGAAACGCTTCCCGACTCTATGGCAAGCAAGCGAGGCTTTCAGATCCTTGAAAGCGAGTTTTCCGCCGGGCTCGTATCACCTGCAACGATAGTCGTAGACGGAGACGTTCGATCGGAGGAGGTTCAGGACGGGATAGCTCGTCTCACTTCCGCTATCAGACAAGATCCGGGTTACGGCGAGCCGCGTGTGCAGGCTAGCGAAGCTGGCAATCTCGCGGTTATTTCCCTCCCATTTAATACTGAGCGGTACGAAGGCGGAGGTGTCGAAGGAGTGCGGCATCTCCGTGCCGAGCTCGTGCCCAACGCCGCCATCCCCGCCGACGTGTACGTGGGTGGCGGCGCAGCAGAACGCACCGACTTCAGGGACTTGGCCGCGAGCTGGACGCCGCGGGTATTCGGGTTCGTCCTGGGTCTCAGCTTCATCCTACTGATGATCGCGTTTCGGTCGCTTGTTGTACCAATAAAGGCGATTTTCATGAATCTGCTCTCGGTCGGCGCCGCCTACGGCTTGCTGGTGCTCGTGTTTCAACGGGGTCTCGGGGCCGGTCTGTTTGGATTTCAGCAGGTCGAAGTCATTGAGACTTGGATCCCATTGCTGCTATTTACCGTGCTGTTCGGATTATCGATGGACTACCACGTATTCCTCTTGAGCCGTACCAGGGACCGCTCCGCCCAGACCCAAACCAATCAGGCGTCACTCGCGTTGGGACTGGCGAGCACCGCGGGAATGATCACCGGCGCGGCGCTGATCATGGTCGCTGTATTTGGCGGATTCGCCGCCGGGGAACTGGTCATGTTTCAGCAGGTCAGGATCGGTCTCACAGTCTCTGTGCTGCTCGACGCGACCGTAATACGCTCCATACTAATCCCGGCCAGCATGCAACTCCTTGGGAAGCGAAACTGGTACTTTCCGCGATTCCTCGAGTGGCTGCCGGACGTAAGAGTCGAAGTTCCCAAACCGCAAGCTGGGACCGCTTCGAACAACAACTTGTAACAAGCAGGTCCGTCGATGGTGGCGTATGCCTCCCCCGGGTTCAGTGTCTTCGTGACTTCGGAACTCGCCGACCTGTAATTGAGACACCTGAGTAAGTATATGACCATGGTCGTGACCATGATAAAATCGAGGGTATCGCTACCGATGGGACACGATCGTGCAGGTAGAAGGCTCTGAAGCAACTGGCGGCCCCAGGACCATCAAGGCGTCTGAGTTCAAAGCCAAGTGTCTGAAGCTCATGGACGAGGTAGCCGAAAGCGGCGAGGAAATCGTCATCACCAAGAACGGCCGCCCCGTCTCGCGGCTGACACCGTACCGCAAGAAGCCGAGAGCGCCGTTCGGCCGTTACCGCGACCAGATCCGGATACTTGGCGACATCGTCCAGCCTCTCGACGTGGAATGGGAAGCTGAGGCCAATCCCGATAGGGTCTTGAATCCTTGATCCTGCTCGATACGCAAGTCTTGGTATGGTTGGCATTAGATGATGGAAGGCTCGGCAAGCGGACCCGGAGTGTCCTAGACGGTCACTGGGCTGCGGGCGAAGCGGCCGTGTCGGCGATCACCTTCTGGGAGATCGCCATGTTGCATGAAAAGCAGCGCCTGGCCTTTCTGACGGACGTCAAATCGTGGCGCCAGAGCTTGCTTGAAGAGGGTCTTGGCGAAGTCCCGATCAATGGAGACGTGGGTATACGGGCCGCAACTCTGACAGACTTCCACGGCGACCCCGCCGACCGCCTCATCGTTGCCACCGCTCTGCAAGGCCATCAACTTGCCACCGCCGATAGGCGCATCCTCGACTGGCCTGGCGGTCTGAACCGCTTGGACGCGGCTGAATAGGCGAAATCGGCGTAACGAGCCCGCTGACCAAGTACGCTGCCTTGCGCAACCTCGTGTGATTCATAGAGAATTCGCGCACTGGACTCATCGAGCAACATATGCTTGAGATTTGTGTCTGCGTACGTGGTCGCGGACAGCGTGAGCGAGGAGCGGGTGGCAATGGCAAAGGTACTAATGGTTGTCGGCGACGGGGCCGAAGTCTTCGATACTCTCTATCCGATATATCGCGTCCGCGAAGACGGATTCGAGTGTGACGTGGCCGCCCCCGAAAAGGGGACATATCACATGGTCCTCCACGAACAGCCTGAGGATTGGG
>JAPOVO010000477.1 GCA_026708165.1 Chloroflexota bacterium
GTCTTCGACGGGTAGAAGCATTCGTAGATACCGAAATACTCCACGCCGGCCTCAGATTCCTTTTGCGTCAAGACCGAATGAACGATCCGATAGTTCCACCAGCTTTCAGGATACATAACTGCTCCTCCAGCAGTATTGACCATATCGAACCACTGCCGACAACGGGCGGTGTCTTACGTTACTGACGGGTACCGCAAAGCCGCCTCGACTCGTTCACGTGTCTGCCCTCACCAGGCCCACGGTCAGCTTCGTCCCGGTCGCTTCGGCATAACGGCGGAGAGTTTTGAGCGACGGCGAAACCCGACCGCCCTCCAGCCGCGCGATGGCGGATTGGGTGGTACCGAGAAGGCGAGCAAGTTCAGCCTGCGTCAGCTTTGCTGCCGAACGGGCTCGAACCAGTGCTTCAATCAGCGCAAACTCTTCATCGACCCGGGCATACTCCCCCCGGAATTCCGGGTCCTCCATCAGCCGTTTCTTAAGATTCTTGAGTTTTGTCATGGCATCACCTGCTTAACGCGCCCCTTGGCGGTCGCCAGCGCCCTACGCGGCACTTTGCGCGACTTACATTGTTTCCAACAATCGGATCAGACGAGCTTGCAGCTTGACTGGCAGCGCTTCGATTTCCGCGTCGGCAGCAGCAGTGGTTTCGACCGTCCATGGCATCCGTATTGTATAGCGTATCCGCTATGTATTTTCAGGGGGCGTGGACATAGAGGCTCGGCTGAAGTTGACGCGCGTAGCGGGCGTCGGTTATAAGATTTCAAGAGGACCAGCCGGCGAGGCAGGTCCAAGGAAAACTCAAGGAGGAGCGCATGACGGAAGGATCATTTGAAACGCACGAGGCGATACGTACGCTGCAACGCGCGGGATTCGAGACCCGAAAGGCCCAGGCCGTGGTGGACATCGTGACCCGTGCACCGATCAGCACGCAGGTGGTCAAGGATCTGGAGCGCGTAAAGGTCCAGGTCGAAACGAACATGGCCACCAAGGCCGACCTAGCGGTCCTGGAGCGCCTGGTAGCGCAGGTGGAAACGAACATTGCGGCGTTGCGCGGTGAGCTTGCATCGAGCATGTCGGACCTGCGCGCGGCGCTGTTCCGCGCACTGTGGCTGCAAGGCGGCGCATATGCCGCGCTCGTTATCGGACTTGCCGGTGTGGTCGTAGCCGGCACTTAGCGGACAGCACAGCATTCGCATCAACAACCAATGGCGCGTTTGTTTTCGCTGGACGGAACAAGGTGCCACGGAAATTGAAGTAGCCGACTATCACTGAGAAACGGATGATGACCAGCCTAGATGCGATTCATCCGGGTGAACACTTGGCCGAGATCCTCGGCGAACTCGGCATCAGCCAGTACCGTCTAGCCAAAACGATCGGCGCGCCGCCACGCCGCATCAATGAAATCGTGCATGGACGCCGCTCCATTACCGCGGACACGGCACTCCGCATCGGGCGAGCGCTGAATATGACGCCGGAATACTGGCTGAACTTGCAGAAGATCTACGACCTCGACCGAGCCCGCGCAACCGGCAATTTCGACCACATCGAACCACTTGCAGCGGTCGGCTGACTCGGTCCCCGTCCTGCTCGTTGCTCATGGCCGCCTCCTAAAAGGGGGCCGGGCCCCGTCGGGGCCCGGCAGGTCGGCTTGGCATATCGTGGCCGAACCTTATAACTCCCACACTTCAATGAGGATACCAGCCTTTCTGGTATATTTTCTTCGTGGGAGTTATCTGGTTAGTATGAAAGGATTGATTTTTCTTTCGCTACCCATATTATAAGGCCCAACGACCATAAGGAGCATTCGATGCCCTCACACGGAAACCCGAAAGCAACACATCGCTGCCGCGTTGAATATTGTATGACCCGAGTCGATGCTGTTTACATGTCAATTGATGGCTCCTTCTATGAGCAGTCTGACGATGCGTCCTCAAATCAGCAGAGGTCAACTTGGCCAGAATTTTCTGCGCCACCGCCGCTTGCGCGGCATCACCCATCCCGAATTAAGCGACTTCATAGGAGGAAAAAATGAGCGAACTTACATATGAGCGCCTGCGCGACGCCGTCGCTGGAGACGCGGTTGCCTTGCGGTCGCGTATGACGCTTCAGCCCGCCGGAGGAGAAGGCGATAAGGTCTTCCCGCCAACGTACGCTGTTGACGGTCGCGCAGATCACAAGTACGTGGTGGAAGAACGACAAGTCGGTAACGGAGAATCGATTTCTACCACAGTCTTGCTGGATTCCGTCGCATCGCAGGCGAACCGCGCGGAACTCGCACTGCTGGACGGCTGGGAACGGGGCGAGTTGATCTTTCCCGTGCCCTATGTCGACTTCTCCGAAGATGGGTGGGCCACGGATTACGAAAAGCTGACTGTGCTGGAGGCTCCTCACCGTTTGGCGGATGCGATCTTCCGGGACAGTCTGCTTGACGGAACGTTGTTTCGCCTGTCGGATGTCGGACGCGCAATCACCAATGCCACGCCGCGTAACGCCGCGGACCTGTTCAACTATTCCCCAACCTCCTTGCTGTTCGGAATGTGGGACTCGACCGGACCGAAAGGCGGGCTGGGATCCAAATTCCAGCGAGCTTATGTCTCGGAAATCGTCGGTTTCGATGCCTCGGTGGGCAAGAAGGTCGGCAGCCGCATTGATCCATTACAGATTGAAAGGGTTGCGCCAACGGACCGTTTATTCAAAAGCGCCGATCGAGATGAAGTGTGGACCGACAATTCAGGACAAGCTGAGAGAGATGGCAAAGGAAAGTTGGTATATGCGTCGCGAGCCGACGAGAGTGGCGAGGCTGGACAACCCTCCAAGATCAATCACGGAAATATTCCTCCCTCGATTGATACTCAGGCTGGCGGGGTCACGATCTCCAGCGCCCTGCAGACAACAGTGATTTCCTTCGCCGCCCTGCGCCGACTCCGATTCAAGAACCATGCTCGTGAAGCCGAGACGGCCGCCCACACGGCTATCGCGGCGCTTGGCGTGGCCGCCATCGCCTATCAGTACGAGATGGACTTTGACCTTCGGTCGCGCTGCTTGCTGCTCCCGACCCATCCTCCCCATCTTGAGTTGCTGCGCCGTGACGGTTCGCCTGGAGAAAACCTTCAAGTCGACCGAGCGTCCTCTGCTCGAATTCTTGAGGAGGCGACAAAGCAGGCGACACTGGCCGGGGCCGGATGGGAAACCGATGAAATTCGGCTGGTCCCTGCCCCGAAGCTTCTGGAGCTTATTCGACGAAGTCGCCAGCAATCCGCATCCGAGCCCGCGGCAGAGTGAACGATGTCTTCCGGCGAGAACTTCGGTATCGAGGTTAACTTTCTCACTGGCCGGTTTGTGGCGACATGTCACAATGATCGTCGGCAACCTGAGTGGCCACCGCATCCGGCGCGCCTTTTCTCGGCGCTTGTCGCCACATGGGCCGATGCCGACGAACCGGACCCTTCGGAACGCGCTGCTCTAGAATGGCTCGAAACGCAACCGCCACCGGGAATTGCCGCGTCCGAGGCCGCATCACGGAAAGTTGTGTCCCACTTCGTGCCTGTAAACGACACTGCTATCGTCTCCAGCGGTTGGTACAAGCGAAGAGCAAACAACGTCTCGCAGCTTACGGCTCAACTACATGCCGAGTTGACTGCGTCTAATGGCGAAATCACGAAGAAGGCGGCTCAGATTCAGCGCAAGCTGGAGAAAGCCAAACAAGTGACTGCCCAAACAGGAAGCGCCGGTTATACCAACCCGTCTTCCGCCCTGGCGATGCTGCCGGAGCAACGTGGGAAGCAGGGAAGATTCTATCCGTCCGTCACGCCCGACAATTCGCGGGTGAGCTTTTTGTGGGATGTGCCGGCGCCCGATGATGTCGCGAGCGCTCTTGATCGATTGCTTAGAAGGATCACTCGATTGGGTCATCCTTCCTCGCTCGTTTCATGCCGGTTGACAGAAAACGCTTCCCGAGCCACGTTCCAGGTTGGCGATGGCGATTTAAACATCCGTACCTTTCGGCGCGGCCAGCTCGCGGCTCTTGAACGTCAGTTCCCACACCACGGGGGTCACAAGCCCCGGTCGCTCCCATATGCCAATGTCCGGTATCGATCCGTGCCGGCGACTGCGGAGCCACCGGAACAAGAATACCGCTCAACTGTCGCCGGACAATGGATCATGTTCGAGTTCATGCACGACAGCCGATCTTTCCCCGCGACCAGAGCAGTGGAGTTGGCGAGCGCAATGCGTGGCGCAGTGTTTCACCATGCCGAAGACCCGATCCCCGAAGAACTCAGTGGCCACCTACCGGATGGCACGCCGACGACCATGCCGCACGTAGCATTCCTGCCCGTGCCTTATGTGGGTTTTGAGCACGCCGATGGACGGCTGCTTGGAATGGCGGTATCAGTTCCGTATAGCATCAGCCAAGATGCTCGCCGAGCGCTCTATCGGGCTATTGGCAATTGGGAGAGCGCGGCCAAAAATGTCCACGAGGATGATTTGAAGCTAACTTTGGGCGCGCAAGGCAAGGCGCATCTTCGCCGCCAACGTGGACCCGCCACACTGGTATCTCTGCGTCCCAGCGTATGGAACGGCTCTTCCCATCGATGGGTTTCCGCTACTCCCATCGCTCTACCCAGGCATCCCGGACCCCTCAATCGGGGGTCCGCCACTAGCCGAGCCAAAGCATGGGATGCGGCTGAGTCGTCAGTGGCATTGGCCTGCAATCATGTCGGTTTACCACAACCGCTGTCCATTGAGGTCTCCTTGAATCCATTTCTCAAAGGATCGCATTCGGCGATCAATTTCCCGGCATTCAATCAGAATGGATGGAATAGCCAGCCTATGCGCCGCCAACTGATTCATGCTTCCGTCATCTTCGAGCATTCCGTATCGGGACCGTTGATGCTCGGTTCAGGGCGCTTCTTGGGCCTGGGCCTTATGCGTCCGAGACCTATTCCGGAAACGCCGGTAGCGAGCACGGACGAACCCGATGCGTAACTCGGACGCCTTGGCGAAAGCAGCTGCCGCAATGCCCGAAACAGGAGAGTTGGATCCCGGAGATTTCTCTGGCTTCTTCGAGCATATCCATGGTTATGAACCATTCCCGTGGCAGACGCGATTGACGAAACAGGTGCTTGAGAACTGCGCATGGCCGAAAGTAATCGATCTCCCAACCGGTACCGGAAAGACTGCTGTGCTCGACACGGCGGTATTCGCAATGGCCGCACAACCGGCAATTTCCCCCCGACGGGTTGTGTTCGTAATTGACCGTCGGATCGTCGTTGATCAAGTCTACGAGCGCGCGCGGCAAATTCGAGACCGAATAGAAGCGGCTAGCACGCCCGTTTTGAGGCGGGTCCGAAGGCGGCTGCGGAAACTGAGTGACGACCAACCGTTGGGCGTTGCCGCGTTGCGCGGCGGAATTCCCATCGACGGCGACTGGACGCGCCGTCCGGATCAGCCTTGGGTGGTGGTCTCCACAGTAGACCAGTTTGGTTCCCGCCTGTTGTTCCGGGGCTACGGAGTCACGCCAGGAATGCGACCGATTCACGCCGGGCTTGCCGGCAACGACTGCCTCGTGATCTTGGATGAAGTACATCTGAGCGTTCCGTTTGCGGAAACCCTCGCCCAAGTGTCCGCGCTGCATTCCGGGCCACTGCCACGGCGGTTCGCCACAGTCGAAATGTCGGCCACACCCAGCAACGACCAAGCGCAGCGGTTCACTCTTGATGCCAAGACCGATTTGGATGGATGCCGAGAATTGGTGCGGCGTGTTAAGGCGCGCAAGCAATCAAAGCTCGTGACAGTACGAAATCAGGAAGCAATATCGGCTGCCGTGCTGAAGATCGTCAAGTCCATCGACCAGTCTATCCGCAAGAATGAATCTCGGATTCGCAGTATTGGTGTCGTTGTGAATCGGGTGCGCACGGCTCGTGAGGTGCATGGCGCGCTCACGGCCGCAGGCTATCCGACACACCTGATTACCGGACGTATGCGGCCGCTGGATCGGATCGATGCTTTGGAAAGGATCGGCCCTATTGTCGACCCCGACAGCAAGGAGAGGAGCGAACAGCTTTCCGTCGTGGTTGCAACCCAAGCAATAGAGGTCGGTGCGGATTTCAGCTTTGACGCCGTCATCACCGAATGCGCGGCAGTGGACAGCCTCCGGCAGAGATTCGGTCGCCTCGACCGGCGCGGAACCCACCACGAGTGCACCGGCAGCCCAGCCAAGGCTTGGATAATCGGCCCCAAATCGGTAGTTGGTACCAAGAAGCCTGATCCGATTTATGGAGAGTCGGCCAGGGTGACGTGGGAGGAACTCACACGTCGCGCAAAGGACGGGCCGTTGGATGTGGGGCCGATGTCGCTGAGGGACTTCCCGGACAACGCTGTAGCGCCCAGAGCAAATGCCCCGCTTGTCTTGAGAACACATATGAATGCTTGGGTTCAGACCCGACCCGAACCCATCGTTCAGCCTTCCCTTGATTGGTTTCTGCACGGCATGGACCAGAATCGAGAAGCGGATGTATCGATCCTGTGGCGTTGGGACCGTTCTTCGGAAACATTACGCCTAGTTCCTCCCCGACAGGCGGAATTCCTTCAGATCCCCATAAGCGCAGCAAAATCATGGTTGGCTAACCGCCCGGAAGTGGACATTGCCGATGCCGGCCAGATACGAGAATCAGAGGGTTTTCGTTTACCCGCTGAGCGGGAAAATGGAGATTGGGTACGTTGGGCTGGATTCCGTAAGGGTATTGATGAACATGTTGGAATCAAGGACATACATCCTGGAGATGTTCTCATTGTAGACCCGACACGAGGAGGATTAAATGGGGGCACTTGGGATCCGTCTTCTGAGGAGGAGGTGCCGGATCTGGGCGATGAGGCACAGATCGCGTACGGACGAAAGGCTACGCTACGTCTTGACCCGAGACTTTTTGCTTCCGTATCGCTACCAACTCCGGCTGATGAAAATGAAGCAGACTCTCCTATCCATAGTCGCATCGCCAATTGGCTTGAAGACCAACAAGACACACACGCGAGCGCGCTGAAGCAAAAGGCCACTTCCAGGCTGCGCGACAACTGCGAGGTGACCGCCGTTGCAATCAATAGCGAGAACCAAGAGAAGGGGTACTACATCCTAACCGAGCGCGACGACATAACGGGTAAGCCAGTGGTGGATGCTGAAACCATGGACGGTTCGGACGAGACCGGTTCCTTTACAGCCACAGGCGTCTCTTTGGACCAGCATCTATCCGGGGTCGGGGAACGGGCAGGAAAAATTGCCGAGCGGTTGGGACTATCGCAGGGGATGGTGGCGGACTTGCATCTCGCCGGGCGGCTGCACGATCTCGGCAAGGTGGATCCCCGCTTTCAGTTGGAACTCGTAGGCGGCGATCCGGTGGAACTGGAAATGCGAAGCGGAGAACCGCTGGCGAAATCACTGCCGGGCGCTCGCAGGATTCAAGAATATCCGGTGGGGATGCGTCATGAGATAGCTAGCGTCGCCATGATCGAGTCGAACGGCGACATTCTTGGTCCCGCCCATGATAAGGATCTCGTACTTCACCTCGTCGGAACTCATCATGGCTGGGGGCGTCCGCTACCGCCAATCATCGAAGACCCGGAGCAGCAGGTAATGTCCTACACATTAGACGGTCATCATCTGGAGGCGAGCTCTGAACTGGCGGAAACCTCTCTTGCGCTGGACATGGCGGATCGCTTCTGGCGCTTGGTGGAGCGTTACGGATACCATGGATTGGCTTGGCTGGAAGCCATCTTGCGATTGGCCGACCACCAGCAGAGCGCCGAAGAGGGGCGGATATGAATGGGACGCATCTACCCGGGCTCGAAGGTACGAATCCGCTGGGATTTCTAGCGGCACTCGGCATACAAGTAGCTTTCTTGGACAAGGAGGAGCAGCCGCGGCTATGGTGGAGTGATGGAATCGTGCCATACGCAATCGTGGGCGAGGAGTTCACCGTTGATCGAATCGCCAAGCGCGCGTTGATGGTGTTTGCGCGCTGGAAGAATAGCCCCGCCACCAATCCGAAACGGGCAGACGGATCAAAGATGCCGCGAGGCGATGAACTGAAGCTGACGCCCGAAGATATCAGGACATATCTGAGTCAGGGAGGACGGCACCACGGGACCGGTAATTTGGCCACTGCCCTCTTGGCCGAAGGCAGCCTGGACAATCAGGGCGTCGCAAAACCTTCCGACTTCTATTTCACTGCGGGGCAACAGAAGTTCCTGGATACTGCTCGCAAAATTCTGGGTGCCGCGGAGCGTGGGGAAATCGTGACGAGCGTCGAAGGTCCTTGGCGCTACGAAAGCACAATCCCTTCACTGGGATGGGATGTCACGGACGATCGGGTGTATGCGCTCAGAGCCAATAACCCCAGTCCCGAGAAGAAGCTAACCAATCCGGGTACGGAAGCGCTCGCTTTGCTGGGGCTAAGCCTCTATCCGGTGTTCGCAGGTAGTGGCCGGACACAAACGCAAGGATGTTCGGGATCATGGAAGAACGGCTGGTACTCGTGGCCGCTCTGGGGAAGACCAGCAACATCGCTTGCCGTCAGGTCGCTGTTAGCTCATGCCTATCACCACCCGGCTCTCTTGAATCGCCATCTTTGGTACCGTTCGTGGGGTATATCCACCATCCTCCGATCACCCATCCGCCGAACCGATCAAGGCGGATACGGCACGTTTGGCCCGGCGGAAGTCACATGGAACGAATCGAGATAAACAGCAGGAGACGTGGTGACCAGCGTGGTTCTTGCATGTCGCGCATTACGCTGCCGATGGCAGCATCCGGGCGTCAAGGGGAATCAGGCGCTGGTTCACCGGGTCCACGCCCAGACTGAATATCTCAAGCGTCACGGCACCGAGCAAAGGGGCGCGTCCTCATCCCAGAACACGACGGGCGAAATATCTTCCTTGCCGCCGAGCCGCATCACGGTTCTTCCAAAGCGGCGCCCGACGCGATGGCCGTCGGCGAGCACGAAATGCCGGGTTGCGTGGGGAATCACCCCCAACGCTCAAGCAGACAGGCGGGCAGCACAGTGTAGGTCGCGCCTAAGTCCACTATGGCCTCCACCGTTTCAAAGCGACTGCCCAACGGATCGCCCACCTGCAACTCAATCGAGAATGTGCCCATACCTTCGTCCTCCGTTAACTATGCGGCCAAAACAGAGTAACAGGGCGCGCCACGGCTCGGCGTAGCGCTAAGCCGTCTATTCAATTCGGTTAGGCGGCCCGTCAGTTATAGCCCGCCTGCCAGCACAGGCCATCGATAGCGATGTTGTAGTCCATGCGTTCGCCACCCCATTTGCAGCGGGCGGTTTGGGCGTCGATATTAAGGCCGCGCTTCGCGTTGAACGCCGCCAGCCGTCGTGACCCGCACGCTGGCTGATTGTTTCCGCGGAAACAATCTTCCTGCGCCTTTCCGGCCGGCGGGATCACCCGGCCGTCCGGGTGCAGGAACTCGATCTCACCCTCCTTCATGCGAACGCCAAAACTCCCTTCATGCACCTGCCGATGATGAAACGAACACAAAGTGACCAGGTTGTCCAGGGCGGTCTCACCGCCATCGGCCCAATGCTTGATGTGATGGGCGTGCGTAAAGCGGGAACGGTCGCAGCCCGGAAAGCGACAGCCGCCGTCGCGCACGCGTAGCGCGCGCCGGATCGCCGGCGGCACGGCGCGGGTCCGCCGCCCGACTGCCAACGGCTCACCCTGCGCGCCTTCAACCACCCCAACCAGGGCCCCGTCGCAGCCCAGACGGCGCGCCGTCTCCACGGCCACACTACGACCATTGTCAAATTCCGCGCCGCTGCTCTCCGACACGTCACACAATGCGTCATGGGCGATGTGCACCACCACTTCGTGGGTGCCTGCGGCCGAGCCGGAGCACTTGCCGGCCAGGAATCGTCCGAGGATATGCTCCAGCGCATCCGCTCGCCGCTGGCTTACGCTGCGAGCGGGTGTTTCCGCGGAAACATCTTCAGGGGCCCTGCAAAGACGGTACCAACGCACGGATTGCGTCCTGGATGTTTCCGCGGAAACATCGCTATGCATCGGGCATGCCGGCAGCGGCTCAGAAGTTTCCGCGGAAACATCCGCCGAGTCTGCGTCAGCCGCGCCCGCAGGCTCCGTCATCTTGACTTTCTCCTCCTCTCCATCCCGCGCCTCGAGTTCCGCGTGGGCCGCTTCCAGCGCCTTGAGCAGCATCTCGCCCACCTCGGGTGAAA
>JAPOVO010000066.1:0-9142 GCA_026708165.1 Chloroflexota bacterium
CGAAGTCGTCGGTGAGGATGAGGTCGCTTCCGGCGTCCAGATACTCCTGCAAGCTTTCGGCGGGATAGAGCTGCGCGATGGACTCCCTGCCGAGATTGGCCCGCGAGAGCGCCGGCACGGAATCGAAGTCCAGCGGCTTGTCGGACATGGCGATTACAAAAGTGGAACGCCCCTGCCTGGGGTTCAGTTCGCCCTCGGTGATCAGGTAGACATTTTCAAAGGTCTGCCTGGCGGTCCGGATGTAGGCACGCAAAAACTCGCCGCGGCCGAACGTATCGATCAGGTTCATGACGTAGATTCCGTCGGGCTTGAGGGACCGCTTCACTAGCTCGTTGAACTCGAGTGTAGTGAGGTGGTAGGGGACGGCGAAGTTGTGAAAGGCGTCGCCAAACACGATGTCGTATTCGTCGGTAGGACGGTTTAGAAAGAGAAACAGCCGCGCGTCGACGGCATAGGTTGAAATGTCGAGATCGGGACTGATACCCAGGTCTCGATACGCGACCTCGTAGACTTCACGGTCGATCTCGAGCACGTCCGAACTGCCTTGCGGATACATAGTCTGCATCCACCTGGGAAACGTGTATCCTCCGCCGCCGATGAACAGACTCCTGGGCGAATCGACGTCGACGAGTCCCGGCTGGATCACTTCGGCGTAGACCCGCTCGTATCCGTAGCCAAGCTCCAGCGGATCGACCATGTTGTTGTATGACTGGACCATGTGGTCGAGGATCAACACACGGACGTTTGGGTCGTCCTTCTCGTCGTACCAGAGAATGCAGTAATACTGTGACTCTTCGACACACGGAACGGCGAAGGAGTTGCTTTGTCTGAGGCCGAACAGGGCTCCGGCCACAATGACCGCGAGGAGTATCACGATGAGCGGGCGGCGGAACAGGCGCCCCGCCACGATCGCGAGCAGCAGGAGCACGACGGCGACGGCGAAGACGATCGATCGAGTGCCGAACACCGCGACCAGGACGAACCCTGTCAGGAAGGTGCCAAGTATGCTTCCCGCAGTCGACCAGGCGTAGACCCTGCCGACGACGCTGCCGGTCTGCCCGAGGTCGGAGAGGGTCAATTTGATTACGACTGGGCTGACCATTCCGAGTACGAGGCTCGGTAGCAGGAACAGGAAGACGTTGGCTAGCAAGTACTGAAGGTAGGCCGGCAACGGCCAGTCGGTGACAGCGTTCAAAACCCAGGCCGTAAGCGGAAGGACCAGTACGGCGAATGCTGAGCCGGTCAGCAGGATCGCGGCGAGGATGTTATTTGAGGCTCGCCGGTCGGCGAGCCGCCCTCCGAGGTAGTTTCCGACGGCGATACCCGCAAGGACCACGCCGATTATGCTCGTCCAGGAATAGAGGTTCACGCCCAGCCAGGGAGCCATGAGGCGTCCGGCGACCAATTCCAGCACGAGAGTGGCAGCGCTGGCCGTGAAAGCGACTGCGCTAGCCTGCCATACTCGCCAGCGGGGACCGCCGGTGCTGGCCTGCGTCACTTCATCGGACGTTGCGGCTGTGGATGAATCTATTTCGGAAATCTGAAGAACTCCATGACATCGAACGTGGAAGTTGGATAATAAACGGAATAGTAAACAGTATCCGAAAAGCGAGTTGGACGAGCAGAGCAAGAGAGCCAGATCAATTCGGCACGCCATGCGTTGGCGCATGAGCGTCCGGGAGCAAAGCGTCGCGTCGCGAGCACCGGCTAATCGGCCACTGGAGGAGATCCTGAATGGCGTCAGGTAGTCAGATAGGAATCGGAATATGGGGGGCGGGCTGGGTAGCCGGGGCTCATGCCGCGGCGTACCAATCGACGCCCGGCTGTGAAATAGTCGCCATTGGCAGTCGCCGCCGTGAGAGCGCCGCCAGTCTCGCCAGCGCCAACGGCCTCGATTGCCGTATCTATACGGACTACGCTGACTTTCTGTCCGACCCGGATTTGGACGCAGTCTCGATATGCACGCCTAACGGCTTGCACGCGCAGAACGCCGTTGACGGGGCGAGAGCGGGCAAACATATGTTTATCGAGAAGCCGGTCGCGCTGACGCCCGAGGACCTTGCCAGGATGCGCGAGGCCGTGTGTGCCGCGGGAGTGGTGACATCGGTGGGCTTTGTCAGCCGGGGCGTTCCGCTTGTGCGGCGGATGCACGAAATCGTGCAGAGCGGGGCTTTGGGCGAGATTTACATGATCGGGGCCGACTACTGGCATTCGAGGCTCGGCCGACCGGACTACTACAAGACGGCGGAGGAAGCGGGCAACGCCTACATGGTCGGCGGCGTTCATGCCGTCGACGCAGTGCGTTTCATCACCGGACTCGATATTACCGCCGTGTGCGCGGCGTCCACTCAAATCGGCTCGGCGTCGGCGGAAGGTTACGAGATGCATGCCGTCGACTCTCTGCTCGTCACGTATTCCAACGGGGCGGTGGGAAGGGTGTCCGCCGCGATTCACGGACACATGCCGTATCAGGTAAACCTAGACATCCTGGGTGACCGGGGCGTCATCAGGAACGAACGGGTGTTCACTGGCGAAAACGCAGAAGGCGATCCGTTCACAGTCCTGGGCGAGCAGGGTCTCGACAGCGGCAGCGTGGACGATCATGCGTTTCCGTATCTGATGCGGGAGTTTGTCGAGTGCATATCGACGGGCAGTCAGACTAGGGTCAGCCTGGAGAACGCGGTAAACACTCACGAAGTCGGATTCGCGGTGGACATTTCGAAGCGGCGGGGAGAGTGGGTGCCCCTGCCGCTGTCCTGATTCGGCTGGTTGGTCTAGAGGCTGCTTTCGGTGGCTGTAGAGATCATCGACCGCCTAGAAGCCGTGGTTGGCGCGGCCCACGTTCTGCGCTCCCGGGCTTCGCTGGTCAGCTACGCGGTGGACGCGACCGTGGGCTATCGCGGCGAGCCGCTGGCGGCGGTGTTTCCCGGAACGGCAGAGGAGACGGCCAGCGTTTTGCAACTGGCCCGCGAGATCGGGGTCACCGTAGTTGGGCGTGGGGCCGGGACCAGTCTCTCAGCCGGAGCCGTGCCGCCGAAAGGCTCCATCGTGATTTCGCTGTCCAGGCTGAGACGGGGGCCGTACATCGATCGGGAGGACCTGACTGTGCGCGCAGGCGCGGGCGTTACCACTCTGGAAGTGCAGTCGGCGGCGAAGGCAGCCGGTCTGTTTTATCCGCCCGATCCCTCCTCGCAGGACGTGACCACCATGGGCGGAAACGCGGCGACCAACGCGGGCGGTCCGCACGCGCTGAAATACGGCGTGACGCGCCAATACATAACCTCGCTGGAGGTTGCCGATTTCTCGGGCTCCGTCGTGACGTACAACCGGGGCACCGCCGGTGAAATGATGGTCGATCTGATGATCGGCTCGGAAGGGACTCTCGGTCTCGTCACTGAAGTGCACGCGCGACTGGTCCCAGCGCCCGAGGGATACCGCACCGTTACGGCGACCTTCGACAGCGCCCAGACTGCGGCCCACGCGACGGTGGACTTGCTGGATACAGGGGTAATTCCGGGAAAGCTGGAGTTCATGGACGACGTTTCGATTCGGGCCGTCCAGGCCGCGAGGGACCGCGGGCTGTCCCTCGAAATCGGCGCGCTGCTGTTGATTGAGCTTCATGGCGACCGGGAATCGCTATCACGCGACGGCGCGGTCACACTGGAGTCGCTAAGGAACTCCGGCGCCGAGAACGTGCGGGACGCCGTCTCCGAAGGGGAGCAGAGGCGAGCATGGGAGGCTCGGGGGGCCATCACGTCCTCGCTCGCCCGGCTGAAGCCCGGAAAGATAGGCGAGGACATCTGCGTGCCCCGCACCAACCTGCCTCAAGCGGTGGACCGTATCAAGAAACTCGCCAGTGAACGGGATGTCCTGATCGCCCTGTTCGGACACATCGGCGACGGGACGCTGCATCCCAATGTCATCTACGAGCCTTCGAGCAAGTCGGAGACCGCCGCCGCCCGGGATGTGCTTGGGGAGCTGGCCCGGATCGGCATAGATTCCGGCGGTGTGCTTTCGGGTGAGCACGGCCTGGGTCTGGTGAAGCGGGACTTCGTTCCCTACGCCTGGGACTGGGATACGATTCGGGCGATGCGCCGCCTGAAGCGTGAGTTCGACCCCGCTGGCGTGCTAAACCCGGGCATCATGTGGCCCGACGAATCTGAGCGGAATAGCGATTTGTGGGACCGGGGCTAGCCTGGCGCGGAAGGTCCAGATTCCAGGCCGTCGGCCCTATAGCTCGGAAAGCCAGTAACTTTCGGCTCCGATTGTGGTGGGTGGGCCGTGGCCGGGGTAGACGAGGTAATCGGCGTTGAGCTTCGCAAGCAGCCGGAGGCTCCGGTAAAGCGCCTCAAGATCGCCGCCGGGCAAATCGTAGCGACCGTACGTGCCTTGGAACAGGGTGTCGCCCGTAATCAGTGTCTTCGCGGACTCAACCATCAGGCATACGCTGCCCGGCGTGTGGCCGGGGGTATGGATCACGCGGAATTGATGCCCGCCGAGATTCAGTACGTCGCCATCACGCATCAACTCAGAGGGATTTGCGGGTTCGGGCGGGACGGGCAGCGGGATCAACGGCGAGGGTGAAATCACCATCTTGGCGTCGTCCTCGTGGATGTACAGCGGCGCTCCCGTATCACGCATCAGCCGCGCGTCATCGCCGGCATGATCCCAATGTCCATGAGTGTTCACGATGGCGGTGATCCGCAGTTCGCTTGACCTTGCGCGCTCTAATACAAGCTCGGCCGAGCTGAAGCCGGGATCTACAATCATTCCCTCCGTACCGGAGGAGATGAGATAGGTATTGGTCTCAAGCGGCCCAGCCGTGATTGTCTCGATATTCAGCTTCGGACCGAGTTTCGGCGATCCGGCCATTATCCGGGGTCAGCCGCCAATCTGGTACATCTCGATCTTGCGGTCCGAGCGAGCGTACCCGTCGAGGTCGGTATTCTCGGAACGCTCTTCCGAATAGCGGTCTGTCCGACCCGACCAGATTCGACCGATTGCCCGCTCTATCTCCGCATCGGAATAGCCGGCTCGCATCAGGTCTCGCAGCGAATCGCCGCCGCCCGCGAACAGACAGGTAACCAGTCGACCGTCGGTCGAAAGGCGGGCGCGCGAGCAGTCGCCGCAGAACGGCTGGCTGACCGACGCGACGATTCCGATCTCGCCCGATCCGTCGGCGTAGGCAAACCGATTTGCCACTTCCCCACGATAGTTGGGGTTGAGCGGTTCGAGCGGAAACTCCGCGTCGATCCGCTCGCATATTTCTCGGGCTGTGACGACCTGAGACAGATTCCAGTTGTTCCGATTGCCGACGTCCATGTATTCGATGAACCGAAGGATGTGGCCTGATCCTTTAGAGCGTCGGGCGAGATCGACAATCGTGTGATCGTTGACGCCGCGAATGACTACACAGTTGATCTTGATCGGACTCAACCCGGCTGCCGCCGCGGACTCTATCCCCTTCAAAACAGGCTCGACACCGTAGTCCCGGCCGTTCATTTGCTTGAAAATCCCGTCGTCAGGGCTGTCGAGACTCACGGTTACTCTTTGCAGTCCGGCCTCGGCGAGCGGCGCGGCGAGTCGGTCGAGGAGGTAACCATTGGTGGTTAACGTGAGATCGGCCACGCCGTCGATTCTCGAGAGCATTTCGACCAGTAAAGGGACATCCTTGCGCAGCAGAGGTTCTCCCCCGGTGAGCCGGACTTTCTTGACCCCGAAGCCGACGAATATCCGCACGAGCCGCTCGATTTCCTCGAAGCTGAGAATCTCGCGTCTGTGCAGAAACTCGTAGTGCTCACCGAATATCTCGGCGGGCATGCAGTAGTCGCATCGGAAGTTGCAGCGGTCCGTTAGCGACACCCGCAGGTCGCGTATGGGGCGCCCCAGCGTGTCCGTAACGGCCCGCGCGCCGTCCAATGCGGGTTGCGCCATCTTCAACTAGTCCTTAGATTCGGTTTTGGACTCCGCATCCGGTCTCGGTGCGGTTGGGCTATGCCTTGGGCCGCTCTCGCCCCGCTCCGACCTTGTCCTCTCGTTTGTCGCGCATGTATTTCATACGGGATCTGCGGGGTTTGATATTGAACGACGTACCGCATCCGCAGGTGACCTCGGCGTTGGGATTTCTAAGGATGAACCCGCGGCCTATCAGATCGTCGTTGAAGTCAAGCTCCGACCCGCGGATCATTCCCAGCGAAAACCGGTCGGTGACGATCTTAAAGCCGTCGTACTCGTGCACCTGGTCGTCGTCTTCGATTTTGTCGTCGAGAAGCACGTTGTAGTCCCAACCCGCGCAGCCACCTTTGGTGACGCGGATTCGAATGTGCCTCCCCTGGTTCTTTGGTCGCGCCAAGACATCGGCCACTTCCGAGGCCGCCAAATCCGAAACCGAGAGCAAATCCAACCTGAAACTAACCGGCCTTCCGCTCGATAGCCCGCGGTCCCTCCGAACCGGTTGGCCAGAACGGCCGAGCTTGTCGAGCCAATGTCGTCTTCAATAGGGATTTTAGCAATCGCCGAACCGCGCTACCCAACAACGGCGGTCTTACGGCGCAGCTTCGAGATTATGGGAGCGAGGGCCGCCAGGGAGAAATCGATCTGGGATTCGTCGTTGGCACGGCCCACGGATATGCGGAGGCTTCCCCGCGCTAGGTCGGGTGGGACTCCCATCGCCAGGAGCACGTGTGACGGTTCCAGCGAAGCGGAAGTACAGGCCGATCCGCTGGACGCCGCGATCCCGGCGCGATCAAGTTGCAGAATCAGGGATTCGGCGTTTATGCCCTCGACGCAAACGTTCGTATTGTTCGGGAGCCTTTTCTCCGGGTGGCCGTTTAGGTATACGCCATCGATGGCGGCCAATCCGGCGCGTATCCTGGTCGAGAGTTCACCGTTTCGACGGTTTTCGGCTTCTCGATTGGCGTGGGCCTCGGTTAGCGCAGCGGCCAGCCCCACGATCAGAGCTACGTTTTCGGTTCCAGCTCGTCGGTTCCGCTCCTGTGAGCCGCCCTGAATCTGCGGGACAATGCGAGATCCTTCGCGCACGTACAGGGCGCCGACGCCCTTGGGGCCGTAAAACTTGTGCGCGGCTATTGAAAGTAGATCAACACCGAGTTCGTAAACGTCGAGGCTCAGCGCGCCGGCGGCCTGAACGGCGTCGGAATGGAAAACCGCGCCCGTGTCGTCCAGCAACCGGCCGATCTCGGCAATGGGTTGCACCGTTCCGACTTCGTTGTTCGCGTACTGGACGCTCACGACGGCGAGCGAATCGTCGACGATCGACTCCAGGAAGTCCAGGTCGACGACGCCGTAACGGTCCACCGGGATAACCCGCATCTGGAATCCGTGCTGAGCTTGCAGATATTCGGCGGCGTGGAGAACGCAGTGGTGCTCGATAGCGGAGACGGCGACCACGTTGCGTCCGATTTGGCGCTGCACCATTGCCGCGCCTTTTATCGCAAGATTAGCCCCTTCGCTTCCGCTGCCGGTGAATACGATCTCGTCGGTAGAACAGTTGAAGACGGCCGCAACCTTGCCGCGCGCCTCCTCCAGCGCACGGCGAGAAGTCTGCGATTCTTCGTATAGACCGGACGGGTTGTAACCGTAGTCGGCGAAGTAGGGAAGCATGACGTCGAGCACGGTGGTCGATACGGGAGTCGTTGACGCGTGGTCGAGATAGACCCGGCTGGATTCGTTCACTATGTCGTCAAAGTAGCGAGGGCGGCGCGGCCCCCGAAACGCGCTCCCGGCGGCTTTACTGCTATAGCTCTATGCTTGCAGCGGGTACCCTGAATTTGCATGGTCGGCTCGCGTCGTATCCTGTTTCCTCGGCGATGACGTCTACCTCCAGCAGCCGCTCGATCACGTTCTTTTCGCATTGGCAAGGGGCCGAGCTGTGATCGCTGATCGCCGGGACCGGGCAGTGACGGGCATATAGCACGAACCCATCTCCGTCTCGCTCGACGCTCGACATATATCCAAGCTCATTGAGGAGTTCGCCGATCTGCGTCAGCTTACCTTCGAGGGTCTTGGCGGTGACTTGCGGCTTGAGCAGGGAAAAGAGTGATTTTTCGCGCACGCCGAACAGCTTGTCCAACATGTCGTCCCCGCCGATTTGCGCGGCGGCGTCAAAGAGATCGACCGCCAGCGACTCGTAGTCGTTGGGGAACTCGTGCTCGGCGCTCTCGGTCAGCTTGTACCTGTAACGGGGCCTGCCGCGCCCGCCGCGGACTATTTCAATCGTTACAAGCTCGTCGGCGGCTAGACGCTCCAAGTGCGGTCTAACCGCTGAAACGCTGGCACCGAACTCGGTGGCAATGTCTGCGGCCGAGAGCGGACCGCCCACCTTCAAAATTCGCAGGATCTCCATGCGCGGAGATGGTCGCCTTTTCATGACCATGCGATATTACGATAACCCGACCGGCTCAAATCATCCCCCGCCACGCAACTCCCGCGCCGTTCCGTTATCCCCGCGAGAGCGGGAAAATAAGGTCTCGCGAGCAAGGAACTTCCTAAGGAGAGTATCCGCTACTCTAGATACTTTTTACAACCGAAACTGTTTAAATTGTGCTACTGTGAATACCGGGCAGAATCAACGGTCTCGGGAACAAACGACCTCACCGATACAGTATTCGGAAAGGTCTATTTCTGTAAGGCAGGTTCGATATCGGATCCGAAATGGATAGCCTCACATCGGGATCTGCCCGGCGATCTGACGACCGTTCCGACGACACCAAAACACCGCCTGACCGTGAACGGACTGATAACGGAAAATCGGCCGCTCCTAACGGAAACCTCAACGCTGATGCAGCTGTCGGCGATTCGCTGCGTCTCTATCTGAATGAGATAAACCGCGTTCCGCTCCTGACTGCCGAGGAAGAGGTCATCCTGGCCAAGAGAATCGAGGCGGGGGATTTCGCTTCAACCCGGGTCCTAATAAACGCGAACCTTCGTCTGGTGGTCAACATAGCCAAGCGATATGCCGGCGGCGCGCTTCCCATGATCGACCTCATCCAAGAAGGCAATATCGGCCTGATGCAGGCGGTCAAGCGGTTTGACTATCGGCGTGGCTTCAAGTTCAGCACGTATGCAACGTTGTGAATACGCCAAGCGATCACCCGCGCTCTTTCCAACGACTACGGCGTCC
>JAPOVO010000066.1:9152-10237 GCA_026708165.1 Chloroflexota bacterium
GACTCGCGCGTCATTCGACTGCCGGTCCACGTGGTGGAGGCATTGCGCAAGATAAAGACGCTTGTGCCGCGCCTTGCCAATGAATTGGGGCGGGACCCCACCGTTGCCGAGATCGGCTCGGAGCTGAATCTGTCCGCCGCGCGGGTGCGGGAGATCATCAGGGCGGGCAGGGCCACGATGTCGTTGGAAGCTCCGAAGGGGGACGATCCAGAAGACACGCTCGTCGACTATGTCGAGGACGAAACGTCAGCCCAGCCGGACGAGCAGGCGACGCTATCGGTTCTCCGGCAGGACATAGGTTCGGCGCTCAACATCCTGACCGACCGGGCGAGACAGATTCTGGAAATGCGTTTCGGTCTAAACGGCCGAACGCCGCGCACTCTGGACGAAATCGGGGACCACTTCGGCCTGACGCGCGAGCGCATACGGCAGATCCAGGTGGAGGCGATCAAGAAGCTCAAGAAATCGACCGCGGCATCGGCGCTGCGAGACTATCTGAGCTAGATTCCCCGCCTATCAGGCCGTTCGAGGGAGATAGACGAGCGGCGATTCTCCTTGGCACTCAATAGGGCGATCCGCGGGTGCCCGACCCTGGCGACCACACCCACGAGACGCGATACTTCTTTCTCCGTGACGCAGCGTCAGATCGCCGCACGGACTCCAGGCAGCAGGCGCCTCCAGGCGGTTATCGACTTGCGCCGCCAGCGTCCTGCTATGAAGCCGGAACGAGGGCGGCGTCGAGGCGTGAACGAATCTGCGCTTCCGGCGAATAGCCGACGATTCGGTCCACTTCCTGACCGTCGCGGAACACCAGCAAGGTGGGGATTCCGCGAATGCCGTAGTCGAACGCGTACTTCTGGTTCTCGTCGACGTCCATCTTCGCGAACCCGACCTTGTCTTCATATTCGCCGGCCAGCTTTTCGAAGACTGGGGCCATCATCTTGCAAGGTCCGCACCATTCGGCCCAGAAATCGACCACGACCGGGATATCGGATTGAAGAACTTTGGCCTCGAAATCGTCGTCGTCTACGTGAAATGGCTCCGCGGGCATTCGATCCTCCTATCGGGTATCCATTTGGCTCGTT
>JAPOVO010000396.1 GCA_026708165.1 Chloroflexota bacterium
CCCCAGCACGCCCCTAAGGTTGTCCCAAACGCCCATGTGGTCGAACAGCCGCACGTCTTGAAAGGTCCGGGTTATGCCGTGAGCGGGAGTCTCGTAAGCCTTCACGATCTTCAGGCCGACTCCGTCGATGATCACCATCCCGCCGTCGAGAGGCAACGTCCCGCTAAGCAGGTTTATAAGGGTCGACTTTCCAGAGCCGTTCGGCCCCACGATGCTGGTCATCCCGCCTCGGGGAATGGAGATTGAGAGCCGGTCCACGGCCTTGACCGCCCCAAAATGCTTGGAAACCTCCCGCGTCTCCAGGATGAAGGCGCCGCCGTCTGGGGCTGTTTCGGCCATCACAGCTTGTACCTCCCCACCAGCCCTTGGGGCCGGAACAGCATCAGCGCCACCAACAGCAAGCCCAGGACGACCTGTCGGGCCTGGCCAATGAACTCCGTTGGCAGAAACGGCACGAAGCGCATCCCCTCTTCCAGCAGCACAAACGCCATCGCCCCAAGGATGGATCCCCAAATGCTCGACAGTCCTCCCAATATCACGATGGACACCAGCAGGATCGATTCCAGCAATATGAATGAGTTGGGATCGATGAATGTCGTATAGCTGGCGAACAATCCCCCGGCCAGCCCGGCCATCATCGCCGAGATTACCCAGACAGCTAGCTTGTAGTGGACAACCCGGTACCCGAACACCGCGATAGCCTCCTCGTCCTCGCGAATGGCCGCAAGCACCCGTCCAAATGAAGACGTGACGATGAACCAACAGGCCAGCACCACCAGTCCCAGGAAAAACACCACCAGAAGCAGAAACTCGACCTCGCCATCGAAGACCCACGGACCTATGGCGGGTCTGGCTATCTGGTGAATGCCGAACGCACCCCTGGTAAGCCCTTCCCAATTCAGGAAGACGTTGAAGGCGATGACCGCGAACCCGAACGAGACCAGAACGAAGATATCGTCCCTGAAACGATTGAACACGACGCCGATCGCGATGGCCACCAGACCCGCCACAGCCATGCAAATGGGCAGGACGGCGAAGAACGGCCACGCAAAGATCGGAAGGGCTTCGGTGCGCAATTGCTCATAGGCGGGGTTCGAGGTCAGGATCGCCATCGTATAAGCGCCGATTCCAAAGAATCCGACGTGTCCCACCGAAAGCAGACCCGTATATCCCACCAGCAGATTCAGGCTCACCGCCAGTATGGCCCAGATCGCCACGAAGGTTCCCACGCTTATGGCAAAGCCGGGGCCTCGCCAAAGCATGAAGCCGGCGGCCGCCACGATAACGAGCAGGTTCGCCCACAGCTCAAAGTTGCTTCTGGACATCCGCCAGGACCCCGACAGTCTGGCCGCTAGCGCCCGAAGCCTGCTATTGCCGCGTGGGTAAGTCGCCACTAGATCATCGTCTCGCCAGCAGCCCCTTGGGCCAGAAGGCCAGGAAGAGGATCAGAAGGATGAAAGATATTGGGTCCTTCCATTCTCCAGCCAGGTCCCAGATACCGAACTGCTCGACCAGGCCAAGGGCAAATCCGCCGACGAGGGCGCCGTAGAGATTCCCTATCCCGCCAATCACCGACGCTATCCAGCCCTTCAATAGAAGCAGTAGCCCCATCCTGGGCTGAATGGCCGTATCATGCCCGCTCAATATGCTGGCCAATGCGGCGAAGACCGCTCCTATGAAGAACACGACGGCGATGACCGTGGTGGTGTTTATCCCGACGACCTTCGACACCTCTTCGTCGTCGCCTATCGCCCTGACTGCCTTCCCGAACGAGGTCTTCTTGAGAAGCGCGAGGAGGCCCACGAAGCCAAGCAGAGCTACGCCGATTGCGAAGATGTTGAATCCCTTGAGATGAGCTTTGCCGACGATCCACGGCTCGCTCGCGAAGGCCTCGGGTAGCGGCTTGGGCGTCGGTTGAAAAACTATGGTCGTCAACGCCGTTATGGCCAGCAAGACTCCCAGCGAGGCGACAAGCATGATTAGCGGTGATCTCGCCCGCTGACGCATATACATATATAGACCTCTGTACAGCGCCAGCCCCACTGCTCCGGCCATCAGGCACGAGACCCCCCAACTCAGATAGAGGTTGAATTCGGTGGTGCTCGCCACGAGCGAGCCGCAGTAAACGCCCAGGACCGCGCCGCCGGGCGCGGCGAGCGTGAACGGCCTGACGCCGGCCCTCCCCATGATGCGCCAAAAGCCTTCATAAAGGAGCCAGCCGACTACGATGGCGATCAGCACGCCGATCACCGGGCTGAGCATCAGGTTGAGATTGTCTGGATAGGCCAGCAGAAAACCTGTGTAAATCCCCGCGCTCGCCGCGAGCACACCTTCCACAACCCGCAGAGCCTTGAAGTTCAAGCGCCTTCGGAGTCGTGGAGACAGGCCCTCGCGCAAGGCCCACGCCACGACACCCCCCGTCACGGCGCCGAAGACAATGCTGATATAGAGGTTGTCGACCTCATAGCGCCCTTGCAGGGTCTCTTGTGAGCTCAGATAGAAGACGCCGTAGGCGCCCAGAGCGGCCGCCGCGCCGTAGTAAAGGTCGAAGAACCAGACCGTGCTGTAAACGATGGTGAACCCCATCGCAAGCAGCGCGTACACGGCCCCCACAGCCAGGCCGTTGAACGCAAATTGCAAGGCCTGGTCGGGTGACTGGCCGATCTTCCAGAGAATATAGGCCGCAAAGACGACCGTGAGCACGCCGGCCAGGAGCCGCGTGCCCGGCACCTTCAAAAAGGCCGGCAACCGGCCAATCCCGTCACGGTACATGGACAACCGCCCCACCTGAACACAGTTGACCAGAACTAGCCGCTGCGACGTCGTACCTTCGCGACCAGAACCGCGGCGCTTGTTTTACACGCCACGGCATCCTCGCCCTTGTCAGCGAGGATGCCTTATGGTTCATCCTCAAATCGTCGTCAGGAAAACCGTGCGTCAGACAGCCCGATGACTGCGTCTATTCCGAAGGCGCAGACCCCAGAACGTTGTAACCCTGGTTGTCTACGGTCCTCTCGGCCGCTGGCAGAACCTGCACGACCACATTGGTTAGACCCACAACCTCGCCTTTTTCATCGAAGCTGTAGTTTTCTCCAATCGCGCCGCTCCAGGTGACTTCGTACATGCAGTCCCTGAACCCGTCCGCGTCCTGGTCGTCTCCGGTCTCCTTGAGGCACTCGGCGGCGATGTACACGTCGTCGTAGGCCGATCCAAGGTACCAGGCCAGCGTGATCTCCCCATAGCGTTCCTGGAAGTTGGTCAACACTTCCTGGCCCTTCGCGTTTTCCGGACTTATGTCCGCGACTACCGCCTTCATGCCGGTGGCGGCGTCGCCCGCTATATCGAGAGCGGTCTTGCCGACTGCCACGATCTCGCTGTAGATCGGGCCGTCATAGCCCAGTTCCCGCCCCTGCTTCACGATGGTGCCGCCGGCGAACTCCGCCTGGGCCGAGATGTGAAGCGCGTCTGGATTCTCTCCGAACAGCTTCGTCAATTGGGTCCTGAAGTCCGTAACGTCCGATGCGTACCTCTCCGCGCCAACTACCTCGCCACCCCGCTTCTCGAACTGCGCGACTGTGGTTCGCCTCACCCCCTCGGCGTAGTCCGTGGCCTCCGTGATAGTGACCAGCTTGCGCACGCCGTCCGCCCAGAGCAGGTTCCCCGTGTCCACTCCCAGTTGAGCGTCGCTCATTGACGTTCGGAAGATGTAGTCGCCGGCCTCGGCGATGTCCGGGTTGGTCGCCAAACCGGAGAACAGGATCACCCCGTCCTTTTCAGCCAAGGGGGCGGCCCCGAGCATCGCGCCGCTGCACGATGTACCCAGGATGATCTTGATGCCGTCTACGTCGGTAAGTTTGTTGTAGGCGGTTATGGCGTCCTGCGCGCTGCATTTCGAATCTTCGACCACAAGCTCGATCATGCGCCCGTCAATTCCGCCGGCCTCATTGATCTCGTCTACGGCCATCTGCTTGGCCTGAAGGGCCACGTTGCCGTAGGTCTCGCCCGGTCCGGTGAGCGACTCCATCACCCCGATCCGGAAAGGCTTGTCTCCTTGTCCGTTACAGGCCGCAACCGCCATCACGAGAATGATCAGCAACCCGAAAGGGACTACCCATTTCCTGGACAACAGCCGCATTTCGACTCTCCTTGTAGCGACACACCCCTCTACGGCGTGTCAATTCTATGTCAATTCTATATTGAGCATACGCAGGCTTGCCGGGTTCAAGCCAAGGAGAAATCAGGACAAGATCGAAGGGCGGTCGCACAAAATTCGAGGCGCGACCTAGAGGAGTACTACCGGTCGCACTGGGATGCCTCAAAGCGAAACGCTCCCGCCATCATGCGTAGCGGTAGGATTGACATCCGCCAGATATAATGTATAGACACTGGCTGCATCCGGCCATCGCATTGGCGCTGTAGACCTATTTCGCTCTGCGGCGAGAATGTGAATGAGAGTCCATATTCCGCACCTGCACCAGTTTGTGGCATCGTCGATAATTATCCCTGTTTTTGCCTGGCTCACAGGGTACTTTTGCTAATTCTGGGCAACGTCGAACTTCCTCACTTCGCCGATCAGCAACGGATATGACAACTCCAAGCCTCTCCTCTCTTGTCGTCATGTCAATCTCTTTATCGACCTGCGGTCGTAGCCCCACCGGCAAATGTCGCGTTCTGTCAGCGGGTCCAAGTTGGTCGTCCGGCCGTCATTTCCGCGCAAGTTTGCATCGTAGGGGCGGTTCGCGAACCGCCCTAGATGTCCCCGGTTCTCGCTAGTCTGAGGGTTGCGTCCCGTTCGCCGCTGATTTGGGATGCGCTTTGTAGGGAACCAGACGGAGCAGGGACATGACTACCAGTGCGAGTGTTAGACGATCACAGTCTGACTTTCGGATCAGCCCATGCGCCACCTTGTTGCGAATGTTCATTCCCAGTTGTTCGACCAAAAGGTACCGCAGGTAGAAGATCGTGTCTTCTCCCAAGAGCTCTTTCATCTCCGTCGCACACAACACTTGACCTAAGGCGGTCTCGCGCGTCACATCACCTTGTATGGTTGTTGTCGAACCTTCCAGTTTGCGCAACGTCCTGCGAAGCACGTCTTCCAATTGTGGAATCAACACGTGCATAGCACTGACGTAGTCTCCCGAGAGATACCGCTCCAACCCGACTTCCAGAACCTCAAGAGCGTCATCGTCGATGAAGGGACTCTTTTCCAACACTCCCGACAGCACATCAGCGTCAAGCCCACCCTCATCGCGAAACACCGCAAACGTGACATAAAGGAAGAGGCCAAGGAATCGTGCATCGAAACCGTATTGGTCAAACAGGTGCGCCTTGTCAGATTCTTCAGGCGAGTCCGCGCGGTGCACTTGGCGAGATCCGTCAATCGTGACCGTCGTCACTAGGTGTCTGAAGGGGAACTCTTCAGCTAGCTCGCGACTTCGCTCTCTGACGGAGTCAAGTACGGGAATCAGCGATCGGTCACAAGCCACACCCATGAGGGCTTGGTCGATACCTAGTGCAAGGAGCGCTCGTGCCCACTGTCGCACTTCATCTGCTGGGAAATCAAACTGGGTTTCGAATTGCTTGAATTCTGCCGGCGCCGCGGTCCAGTGTTCGTAGAGTTCCTTTTTCAGCCGCTCGACATCTTCCCCGCTCCCCACGCTGATGTAATGCTGAATCGCGTCCTGAAGGTGTATCGCCGCCCCAAAGTGACTGCCTGCTCGCTCCGCTTCTGCCTCGTGGTACTGCCCGATACGCAACTCGGCGTCTCTGGCGCGATCGTCGGCACCTGACCTTCTTAGCAGCGTGACTACCAACTGAACGAACGAGTGGACAATGAAATAGTTGGACGCAGCGACGTAGAACTCCTCACCGTGTTTGGCAGCTTCGAGAAGGATCGTGGAGTCCTCCTCTGTGACGTCTTTTCCTTCCAACACGGCTTTAATTGGCTCTAGGGTCCAACGAATAGCCGGGTGCGCTTCAACTGCTGTGAAGTCGCGTATCGCCTCAAATGCCTTGTTCTTGGCTGCGTTTACAAGCCCAGAGTCATTTAACGCCCGGGCGAGCCTCAGGGAGCGCACGACCGCGTCGGCGGCCTCGTGCAACCTGTCTCCGTCGCTGATGAGCAACGCGTATGTGTCGTGCAGGGCGTTGATTGCCATGCGAGCGAAGATGTGATCGCCACGACGTTCCCAGATGAAGTCCGCATAACAGGACTTCAATACCGGGTTGATTGTCTCCCTAGCACGCTGTTCGTAGTAGTCCAGAACCTCGTCCGAAAAGATGCACGGATCTGGAGACACTGATCCCGATAGTTCCGAGGTGCGAAATCGGCCCCCCGACTCCGCGTCCAACTCGCCTCGCCAGTGACAGAACAAAGCTGCGTCCCAACGCGCCTTTTTCGCTTCTTCCTCTCGCCCTGTATCGAGGAAGGCTTTCTCCGCCTGACTCATCAAATTGAACCTACGGTGGAACGGAACAGAAGTGTCTGTTTCGAATATCTCTCGAAGGCGATCAGGATCGTCGGAATCTTGCATATTTCTTAGCGTATCTCAATAGGTTTAGGTACACACGGGGCACAGCTGAAAATCGCCTCCCCGCGTGAAGTGAGCCTATGACAGCAACTCCGTCACAGCCTCCTCCACCGTCCTTCCCTCCTCCGACTCGCGCAGCCATTTACGGAGTTCGCGGCGGGCGATGGTAACCGAGACTCTAGGACGGGTTTAGCGCAGCACCGCCAGCCCACGAGCCGTGGCGCTAGTCGGCAAACATCTCCCGCAGAACGGCAAGAGCCTCCGAAAGCGTGGAACGCGGCAGGCTTCCAAGACGGCGGACGAGCCGACGCCCGTCCACGGTTCGAAGCTGATCCAAAACGAGGTAGCCGTCCTTCTTCTGAAAGACGCAGGGAACGCGGAACGGATAAGCATGGCTGCCCGTGATCATCGGAGCAATCGTGAAAGTGCTCAAATGCGCGTTTAGCTCATCTGGAGAGACTATGGCGCATGGCCGCAGCTTCCTTATCTCGCTGCCAAGCGTGGGATCGAGCGCTACGAGATAGACATCACCCCGCCTGGGGCCGTCTTCTACTTCCACTCCCACTCGGAGTCATCGAAGTCGGAGAGTGAGACCTCGTCAAGCAGGCCGTCTTCGCCGCGTTGACTAAGCGACCGGGCCGCTGCGTCCCAACCGGCTCGCGGAGTCGACACCGGTCGGATCACGATGCCCGAATCGACGATCCGCAATTCGATCTCATTCTGGAGACCCGCTTCCTCGATAAACGACTTGGGAAGGCGGACACCCCGAGAATTCCCTATCCGCACCAGTTTGGCCCTCATAACCTACCTGCAGTCACCGCGTGTTTCCCTGGCTATCGATGTAATTATAACGTGCTTACAGACAGCCTCTCATCCGACAAGACGGTAGAGACGTCGATCACTCACCCAGACAGCCCTTCGGGATGTTTGGTATGCCAATCCGTGCGCGACTGGAACTCGCGCGCAATAGCGATGCACGCGTTCTCGTCGTACGCTCTGGACATGAACTGGATTCCGGTCGGCAGACCGGCGGGATCAAAGCCGTTGGGGGCGGATATGGCGGGCAGGCCGCAGCCGTTACCAACCGCCCCCATCAGGTCGCCCGTCCCGGCGACGGACCTTGAGCCGCTCCTGAAGTCCCGGTCGATGGGCGTGGCGGTGCTCAGCGAAGTCGGACCGGCCAGCGCGTCGTAGCCGGACATTAACTCGGCGACTCGCCGGGCCATCACCCCGCGAAGCCTCAGGGCCTTGACGTAGTCCGTCGCCAGGATCGCCGGTCTCGCGTAAGGCCCGAGACTGTGATATCCGGGCGCGGCCAAGCGCTGCGGGCCGCCCTCGGCTACGAAGTCCTCGAAGGCGCTCGCCGCCTCCACCATCAATATCGTCGTCGTAACCTCGGCGTAGGGGAGGTCCGGAAACTCGACCTCCTCGAAGTCGGCCACGTCGGCCAGACTCGCGACCGCCGCCTCGAAGTTCCCTTTTACGGCAACCTGAGCGCCGTCGAGGACGCCCTTCAACACGCCGATCCTGTACCTGCGGCCCGGGCGATACTGCGGATCGTAGCTGAAGCGCTGTGCGTAGGTCGTCGGGTCATTTCGGTCAGATCCGGAGATCGCCTCCAGCACGATCCCGCAATCGTCGGCGGTGAGGCAGAGCGGCCCCAGCTTGTCCAGGGTCCAGCACAAGGCCATCGCCCCGTGACGGCTGACCCGGCCGTAAGTGGGCCGCAACCCCGACAGACCGCAGCTCGCGGCGGGCAGCAGTATGGACCCCCACGTCTCCGAGCCGATGGCGAAAGGTACCAGCCCGGCCGCCACCGCCGCGCCCGATCCGCTGGACGAACCGCCCGTCCACCTGCCCGTGTCCCACGGGTTTTTGGGAGGGCCGGTCAGCGAAGCGTCCGGTTGCGTGTAACCCATGCCGCCCGCCAGCTCGATCATCGCCAGCTTGGCCGCGAGCGGCGCGCCCGATTTCTCCAACTTCGCAACCACCGTGGCGTCGTACTCGAATTGCTGGTCCCTGAACGGCTCCGCGCCCCAGGTTGTAGGAACACCTCCCGACGTCGCAAGCAGGTCCTTGGCGCCCCAGGGCACTCCGTGTAGAAGGCCGCGATAGCGTCCGTCGGCAATTTCCGCCTCCGCCGTCCTCGCGGTCTCAAGGGCGCGGTCCGCCGTCAGAGTGACCAGTGCGTTGTACCGAGGGCCGAGGCGTTCAAGACGGTCCAGGCAAAATTCGGCAAGCTCGACCGGCGACAGCGACTGACTCCGGAGCATCCCGGCAAGCCGCCTGATCGGGGTGAAGGCAAGATCATCCATCATTCCTGTCTCCCCGGAACGGCGCGAACGTGGCAAACGGCTCGACGTCGTTGGTCAGCCGTATCGACCGCAGCGGCCGGACCACGTCTCTAAGGCCGACTACGGCCCGCCGCACCTCTTCCATCTGCTCTTCGGTAAGAAGATGGCCATACCTCTCCTTAACAACTGCGAAAAGCAGGTCTTGCTCCAGTGTCCTCTTGGGATCAGGCTCCATGAGTCCCACCTCGAACGGAGAACGTCGCTATCAGCTCCCATGGTATTGCCTCGCGAAGAAGCCCGTCGCCGTCCGAGAGTCGCGTTGGTGCGGATAACATGCTCAGCGAGGTAGAGGCGCCAAACGATTTCCGTGAACGACGAAACGTCAATTTTGAGAGAGGCATGGCGCGTTCGACCATTCGGATACTGGTGGTGGCTGTACTTCTACCGCTGGCGCTTGCCGTTGCAAACGGCCGCGCCCGCGCCCATGGCGGCGGACTCAACACCATGGGCTGTCACACAAATCACGCCACCGGCGAATACCACTGCCACCAGCCGCCCCGCCTGACCGAATGCGCAACGCAAGCATCCGTTGGACCAAGTGGGGCCCGCCTGTACTTCTCCCCGGAGATCACCGACAGCGGATATTGGTGGTTTGCTCCGGAGGGAGCCGGATTGCGGCTGACCGGCGGGGAGACCCGCGGATGGTGCGAAGTGGTGAATGGCGGGTGGGTCCAGATATCGGATTTGCGGGTCGTTACAGCCCCTGTTTCCTTCCTGACTCCGCCCCCCTGGCGACCTCAGATTGTTACAACAGTGACCCCCACGCCAACCCCGGCTCCACAGGCCGCGCCTCATTGCGCTCCCGGACAGGAGCCTGAGTTCATGTTCGGCTTCGCGTTCCTCAAATCCCTGCTCGGCGACGTGATGGGAGACCCCCTGGAGTGCGAGCACGCGAAGCCCGAAAACGGCGACACCCTGCAGCAAACGACGACCGGCCTGTCCTTCTACCGAAGGACCACCAACGCGCCCACGTTTACGGACGGCTGGAACCACTGGGCCTGGACCACGGACGGACTCGTTACGTGGACGGGCGACTCGATAGATCCTCCGGAACGGTGACCGTATTCAGGTAGCCCGACGATTGCCACCCCGCAACGCAGATTGGGTGCGCGAATCAAGCGTGGCAAGATATGCCGGCTCGGACGGTGGTCGGAAGATAGATCAGCCCCCGTCGGAAAAACACTGCGGTAGATCAACTCGACGAACGATGGAGCATAGCTTTTGCCGAAGTTCCTCGACGGGATAGTCGTCCTCGATTCCCGCAGGGTGCTCGGGGGGCCTTTCGGCAGGGCACGCCCACCT
>JAPOVO010000191.1 GCA_026708165.1 Chloroflexota bacterium
GGCGTCGGATCAGCAACGACGTTCGATCAGGTAGCTGTCCCTCCGTATCGCCAAGTTCGGCAAGCTGGTCTCGGGACTAGGGAGTTGCAGAAGACATGGGCCCGGCTGTGCGAGCGGCAGTTGGCGTCGGCACTCCACGAGCCATTTTTGCCTGCATCTCTTTGTCCGGTGGACACAAGTCCGCCAACCGTTCGCTAGACTCTTATACGTCGCTTAGCGGCAAGCCGAGATAGCTCAGTCGGTAGAGCAGTGGACTGAAAATCCATGTGTCGTCGGTTCAATTCCGACTCTCGGCACCAGATTCAGCGCATGCGCCACTTGAACGGTCAGCAGCGGAGTGGTGCTTCCATCACTCACCCGATATATGGTTACGCACGTTTCGTGGCCCCGCCGTAGATCGACCCTAAACTATCAACCCGAACGGCTTGTTGGAGAGTGGAAAGCGCATGGCTGTGATAGAAGGCCGCATTCAATCATTGCACCTCAAGCCGAAGGTGGCGGGCGAGCGGGGGCTGCCCAAGCAAGCAGTGCCTTCGGCTCAAATAACAGCAAACGGTCTGGCCGGTGACTTCAACCGGTACCGCACCGAGGCCAAGGGTGGCACTCCCGACATGGCCGTCCTGATCATGCCGCTGGAAACGCTCGAAGAGATTCAGGCCGACGGATGGCCGGTAGAGCCCGGCCACATAGGCGAGAACATAACGACCACCGGCATCGGCTATGCCGACCTTCCCCCCGGAACGCGGGTCAGAATCGGCGAGGCGGATCTGGAGATAACCGAGGCCTGCCAGCCTTGCGCTAATCTGCGTTTGCTGCCTTACGTCGGTCGGGCGCGGGTCACGGAGTTCATCAGAACGATGATAGGCCGCCGGGGCTGGTACGCTCGCGTGATTCAGCCTGGACCAGTCCAAATGGGGGACGTGATAAAAGTGAGCGCCGAAAACGTTCAGTAGAACGGACGGCAAGGACCGCCGTCCCGCGGCGCAACATGAGGCTGTGTGCTTGACGCTGTTTTCACGACGCTCCTAGCATGAACTGAATGGGGCGTCGCCAAGCGGTAAGGCACCGGCCTTTGGAGCCGGCATTCGTAGGTTCGAATCCTACCGCCCCAGCCGCACCGCCCATCCGCAAGCAGGAATGACCGTCAGGCGGGAGACTCTCAGCATGAGGAACGCGATCAGGGCGCGGGCGCTGCCGGCGCGCCGCGCCGTTCGCCGTGGTCGATGAAAGCGATAGGCGTAAGCTGAGCGCCGAGGCGCGCGCCTCCGCGGTCATCCTCGCAGCAGGTCATGGCACGCGGATGAAATCAAAGATCCCCAAGCCGCTGCACATGCTCGCCGGACGGATTCTGGTCGGTTACCCGCTAAAGCTGTGCGTATCGCTTTCGCTGAGTCCGATCACGGTCGTCGCCGGCAATGAGAGCGCCGCGCAGATGCGTGACGTCATGCCAGAGGCGGAGGTCGTCGAACAGGGGGAGCGAGGTTACGGCACGGGATACGCCGCCGCGCAGGCCGCGCCAAACCAGTCCGGCAAGTCCGCCTCGACATTCGTTCTGTTTTCCGACACACCACTGCTGACACCCTCCACGGTTGTCCGAATGCTCGACAAGCGCGAGAGCTCGCAAGCCGCGATAGTGGTGCTCTCGGCGGTCCTGGACAACCCGGCGCGATACGGGCGAGTCTTGCGCGACGAAAGTGGAAAGGTAAAACGTATCGTCGAGGCGGCGGGCGCAACGGAAGACGAGCTTAGCGTCGGCGAGATCAATACCGGAATCATGGTCTTCGACTCGGCATGGCTGTGGCAGAACATTTCGCGACTCACTCCCGATCCGGCAAAGGGAGAGACGCTGCTAACCGACCTCGTCGCCATGGCGATCGGGCAGGGCAGGGAGGTCGAGAGCCTGACGCTGGACGATCCGTTGGAAGGGATGGGCTGCGACGACCGGATCGAGCTGGCGCGGGCGGAGCGAATAATACGTACCCGCAAGCTGGACGAGTTGATGCTGGCGGGAGTAACGGTTCGGGACCCACAAACGACCTACGTGGACGACACCGTTCAGGCGGGCCGGGATACCGAAATCCAGCCGGGAACGTTCTTGCGCGGAAAAACCGTCATAGAGGCGGATTGCTCGATCGGACCGACGACGGAGATAGTCGATTCGACGATAGGCAGAGGCTGCGTTGTGCGACAATCTGTCGTCGAAAATTCCCGACTAGGCAGCAACGTGACGGTAGGCCCGTTTTCGCATATTCGACAGGAGGCGGTCGTCGGCGACGGGGCACATATCGGCAATTACGCCGAAATAAAGAACTCGAGAATCGGCACCGGTACCTTGATGGGGCATTTCGGTTATCTTGGGGACGCCGACGTTGGAGACGGCGTCAACATTGGCGCCGGGGCGGTCACGTGCAACTTCGACGGGCGCGATAAGCACCGAACGTTCATCGGAAACCGGGCGTTCGTTGGCAGCGGCGCAATGCTTGTAGCTCCGATCTCCGTAGGACGTGGGGCGACTATTGGAGCCGGCTCGGTCGTTACCCGTGATATCCCCGACGGAGCGCTGTCGTACGGCGTTCCAGCGCGGCTGAAACGAATCAAGCCAGCAGATAGCGAAGACGAGGGCTAGTCCGATCTATGGCCAGAACCCTTAAAATTTTCTCCGGATCATCCAATCCGGAGCTTGCCAGACTCACGGCCGAGCATCTCGGGATTCCGCTGAGCCGGTCTTACGTCGCTTCGTTTCCCAACGGCGAGACGCGCGTCCGCATCGAGGAAAACGTTCGCGGACTCGACGTGTTCCTCGTTCAATCCGTATGCGCGCCGGTCGACAAAAACCTGGTGCAGCTTTTGATAATGATGGACGCCGTTCGCAGGGCTTCGGCGGACCGAATTACCGCCGTCATCCCTTATTTCGGTTACGCGCGCCAAGAAAAGAAGACGGCGGGCAGGGAACCCATCTCTGCCAAGCTCGTCGCCAACCTTTTGGCTGTGGCCGGCGCCGACCGAATCCTCCCCATGACCCGCCCCGGGCCCGCCATCGAAGGTTTCTTCGACATACCCGTGGACCACCTGAGAGCTGCGGGATTACTGGGGGAACGGGTGAAGGACCTGGCGCTGGATAACGCCGTGGTTGGATCGCCTGACGCCGGCGGCGTGGCGCGGGCCGAGGACTTCAGCCGCAGGCTCGGCGGTTCAGACCTGTTTGTCGTTTTCAAGCGCCGCGACACGCCCGATAACGTCACGCCCCTCCATATGGTGGGTGACGTCAAGGGGCGCGTGGCGATAATCATCGACGACATAATTTCGACTGGGAAGTCGCTTATCACTGCCGCCGACTCGCTGCTCGAAGGAGGAGCCAAGGAGGTCCACGCCTGCGCGGTGCACGCCGATTTCACCGAAGACGTGGTTAAAGTGTTGGAATCTTCGAGACTCAAGAGTATTTTGGTGACCGATACGATACCGATCCCAAATCAACGTCCGCTCGATAGTAAGATACACGTGTGCTCTACCGCGCGGATCTTCGCGGAGACCATCGACAGGATTCACCGGCACGAGTCAGTAAGCGCGTTGTTCAGCTAGTCAGGCCGTCAAGTTGAAGGGTCTGAGGCGCTCAACGAGCCCAGCGCAGACGACACCGAGCGTCGCGCACACCAGGAGGTTCGGTTCCATTCTTGGAACCCGCTAGTTGGGCCAGCCTCATAGCGATTTTCGCCCTGACGCTAGCCAACGGCTTTTTCGCAGCCGCGGAGACAGCCGTTGTCTCGGTCAGGCCAAGCCGGATTCAGGAACTCGTCGCCCAGGGTAACGCCGGGGCCAGACGGGTCCAGGCCTTTCTGGACAATCCGCACAGATTCCTCGCAACGATTCAGATCGCCATCACAATCCTTGGATTCTTTGCCGGCGCGGTCGGAGCCGTCAACCTGGGACCGGAGCTCGCCAGGCTGATCCCCAACGACGCTGTGGCGGTGGTGATCGTGACGCTCGTCGCGGCGTTCATATCGATAGTCGGCGGCGAAATAGTCCCTAAGTCTCTCTCGCTGCAAAACGCCGAGAGCTTCGCCCTCCGAATCTCGGCTCCCGTAAGCATCATCGCCCGCGTCTTGGCCCCGATCGTCTCTGTGCTTGAGGGGGCGAGCGGGTTCTTGCTGCGACTAATGGGTTCCAGCCGTCGTGTCTCCCTGCCCGCGGTCACCGACGCGGAAGTGCGAATCTTGCTCGAAGAAGGCGAGAAGCGCGGCACTATCGAGCAGGAAGAGGTCGAGATGATTCACGGCGTCTTCGACATCCACAACCGCGCTGTGCGGCAGATCATGACGCCGCGCCCGGATGTGGTGATGGTGCCGATCGGAACAGAATTAACGGATGCGCTGAAGCTGGCGCTGGAGCGGGGATTCTCCAGAATTCCCGTCTATCAAGACTCCATCGACAGAGTCGTCGGAACGGTGTCCGTGCGCGACATCGCGGCCAGCATGAGCAATGGCGAACAGACTCCCGCCATGGTAGACACGGTGATGCGCGATCCCTATTTCGTACCGGAATCCAAGATGGTCGACGACGCCCTCGCCGACATGCAAAACAGCAGAGTCCACATGGCCGTCGTGGTCGACGAGTACGGCGATACCGCCGGAATCGTCACCATGGAGGACATAATCGAGGAAATCGTCGGCGAAATCGCCGACGAGTCGGACCGCGAGCTGACCAGTTTCATCGCTCTCAACGAAAACGAGGCGGTGGTTGACGGCAAGTTCAGCATCGCCGATCTAAACGACGAAATGGACTTACAGCTAACCCTCGACGAAGCCGACACCATAGCCGGATTGGTCTTTGTAACACTGGGCCGGGTACCCGACGAAGGCGACCACATCTTGGTCGATGGGGCGACCGTCGAGGTATTGCGCGTCGAAAACACGCGAATTCGCAGACTCAGGGTTGCTAGGACTCCGGCTGGAGCATAGCCGGAAGCAAGGGAGGCGCACAGGGCTCAACCGATCCCGCGTCTCGTTGTTCGCACGAGCCGGCGAAAAATCTCACAACCCCTCGCTAGCCGGCGATTCCGATAAGCGCGACACCGGAAGCGACCAGGCAGGCTCCCAAAATTCGAGCCGGACCGACTCCTTCGCGCAACAGCAGTCCTCCGTACAGCGCCGCAAACACGATGCTTGTCTCGCGCGCCGCGGCAACGTAGCTCACGCTGGAAGTCTGCAAAGCGGTCAATACCAGAATGTAGGCGCCGAACATCAAACTGCCTGCCGCGAATATCCAACCGATCTCCCGCTTCAGCCGCCGCACCCTTGTTACTCGCGGCGCCATCCAGGGAGCGATGATCGCGAGCGTTCCGACCGACCACAGGTACATATATACGAGGGGGTGCACGTGCTGTACGCCGGCGCTATCGATGATCGAATACAGCCCAATCGTCAGTCCGGTCAGCAGCGCCCATCGCGACCCGGTAGAGACGAGCGCACGAAGCGGCGCGGCGAGAGCATTGAAGGTTAGAGCGCTTGCCTGAATCAGATATACGCCAACTACGACTGCCAGTATCCCCAGCAAGCCAAGCAGCGAAGGAGATTCGCGCAAGATAACGATAGAAAGGACCAGGACGAATATCGGGCCTGATCCTCTGGCCAGCGGATATACGACCGAGAGGTCGGTGCGGGAATATGCGCCGCCGAGCAGGACGAAATACGCAACGTGTACAACCGACGAAAGACCTATGAAGACCCAGCCCGCAAGCGGAACCGGATTGTCCTTAACCACCAGGATGAAGGCCGGTGTGAACAAAACCAGCCCGGCAGCGCTAGCCAGCCAGAGGAACAGGAGCTTGTCCGCCGACCGCTTGGCCATGTAGTTCCAGGTCGAATGCAGCACCGCCGAAGCGAGCACCAGGCCAATCGCGGCTTCAGTCATCGACTGTCACGCAGCACATCCCTCAGTCGGTTGACGGTTCATATAATTGCTTGCGGGCGTACGGGGCGGCTTCATACCCCGCAGTTTGTCGTCCGGAAATCGAGAATCTATAAGTGCGGCCCCAAAGGCCGCAATCATACAGAGCGGAAGCCATACTGCCGCGCCGGTCGAACCTCGGCGAAGCGGACAGGATTGTCACGCTCTACACCCGCGAGTACGGCAAACGCAGGGCAGTCGCAAAGTCGGTGCGCCGTTCGAAAAGCCGCCTGGCCGGCCACATCGAGCTCTTCACGCACGTGGACGTCTATCTGGCCGTTGGAACCAATCTCGACGTTTTGACCCAGGCGACGGCGATAGAAATCTTCCCGACCATGTCGAACGATCTAGACAGATTTGCCAAGGCGTCCTGGGCGGCGGAGGTAGTCGACCGGCTCACGCTTGTCGGCGAGCCGGACCCGGAGCTGTTCGCGCTCTTGCTCGCGACGATCCGGCTGCTCGCCTCGGAAGACGAGCGCCGGTCCATCCACTTGAGGCAGTTTGAGCTTCACGCCTTGAGCAGACTCGGATACCGGCCGCATCTGGAGTCGTGCGTCAACTGCGGCGGCGGCCTGAAAGAGATGGTCAACCAGTTTTCGCCCGGCCTTGGCGGGGTGATGTGCCACGGTTGTGATTCGGACGGGGCGGCGCTGACGATTTCTCCGTCGGCAATAAAGGTGATGCGCTGGCTCGAATCTCAAGAGATCGGGGCGGCTGGCCGCCTCAATTCCAACGCCGCCCTCGACGCCGAGCTGGAACGGATTCACACGGCTTGCCTGAACCAGGTGCTGGGAGGCATGCTGAGATCGGCGTCGCTGCTGGATCGCTCCCGCACACACAACGCCGCACGGCCGGTTTAGTAAACGAATCCCTACCTGCCCGATCCCGAATAAGGAACGCAATGAGTGACAATTTGAAATCGATGGACAAGCTCGTGTCGCTGTGCAAGCGCCGCGGCTACGTATACCCGAACTCCGAGATCTACGGCGGTTTCGCGAGTACCTGGGACTATGGGCCGCTGGGAGCCGAACTCCTGATCAACATCAGGCAAGCATGGTGGCGCGACACCATCACGGCGCGGGACGACGTTGTGGGACTGAACTCGGCGATCCTGTCGCATCCCGGCGTCTGGCAGGCGTCCGGCCACCTGGAGCACTTCTCGGACCCCCTGGTCGACTGCAAGCAGTGCAAGCGCCGTTTCAGAGCCGATCAGATAGACAGGGACGCCTGCCCGGAATGCGACGGAGAGCTGACCGACGTCAGACAGTTCAACACTATGTTCAAGACTTTCGTCGGCCCCGTCGAAGACGACGCCTCGGCCGCCTATTTGCGACCGGAGACCGCCCAGGCCATCTTCGCCAACTTCCGCAACGTCCAGCAGAGCTCCCGCATGAAGCTGCCGTTCGGAATAGCCCAGATCGGCAAGGCGTTCAGAAACGAGATCACTACCGGCAATTTCATCTTCCGCACCCGGGAATTCGAAATGATGGAGATGGAGTACTTCATCCCGCCGGGCGAGGACGAAAAGTGGTTCAAATACTGGATATCCGAGCGGATCAGCTGGTACCGGCGCTATGGACTCAATTCCGACAAGCTGCATCTGCGCGCCCATGACAAAGCCGAGCTGGCCCACTACTCGCGAGGCACTACGGATATCGAGTACGACTACCCGTTTGGCCGGTCCGAGCTGGAGGGCGTTGCCAATCGCGGAGACTACGACCTGGGGAGGCATCAGGAGGTCTCGGGCAGAGACTTGACCTATTTCGACGACGCAACCGGCCAACACGTCTTGCCCTGGGTCGTGGAGCCGTCCGTCGGCGTCGACCGCTGCGCGCTGGCCTTCCTGACCGACGCCTATCACGAGGAAGAAGTGCCATCAGCCTCCGGCAAAATGCAGCGCCGAACGGTGCTCAGGCTGGACCCGCGTTTGGCCCCCGTCAAGGTCGCATTCTTTCCACTGATCAAACGCGAGCCGCTGCAAGCACTGGCCAAGGAGCTCCAGGACCTCGCCCGCTCCGAGTGGCTCACCTACTACGACGAAACCGGCGCTATCGGGCGCAGATACAGGCGACAGGACGAGGCGGGCACGCCCTACTGCGTTACGGTCGATTTCGACTCGCTGGAGGACGGCGCGGTCACGGTCCGGGACAGGGATACGCTGGTCCAGGACAGGATTTCTACTGCCGAGCTGATGGACTACCTGAGGGAAAAGTTGGCCTGGAGCCGGGAGGCCAAGACTCCGGCGTAGACCCGGCTCTCCGGTGACGGCGAAAGTTCGCTAAGGTGAAGGCTGTAAGTTGACGGCCATGCCGGGGGGCGCAAATGGTTGAAACGCTCCGCAACCGCAACTTCACGCTGCTCTGGCTTGCCCAGCTCATCTCGATGACCGGCGACTGGGTCATCTTCATTGCCCTGCCGATCTACATATACGAGCAGACCGGCTCGGTTCTGGCGACTGGCGCGATGTTCATCAGCAACTTGCTTCCGAGACTGCTGGTCGGTTCGGTAGCCGGAGTTTTCGTGGACCGCTGGAACCGAAAGCGGACGATGATCATCGCCGACTTTCTTCGGGCTGCGATCGTCATCGTGCTGCTGGGCGCTATTGCGGCGGAGCAGCTTTGGCTGATATTTCCGCTCGCATTCCTGGAATCGTCCGCGTCTCAATTCTTCAACCAAGCCAAGAACGCGGTCCTCCCCCAGCTTGTCAAGAGGCGGCAGCTTGTTACCGCCAACTCCCTTAACGCGACGAGTGAAAATTTGACTCGTCTGATCGGCCCGCCTCTCGGTGGCGCGCTGATCGGCATTCTCGGAGTCAGCAGCGTGTTGCTGCTCGACGCGGTCACCTACGCAATGTCGGCCGCCCTGATCATGCTCATTTCGGTTTCGCGGCGGCCCGATGACACGGCGGGTCAGCAGGGAACGGTCGGAATCTGGACCGAATGGCTGGGGGGATTGAGACTCGTGGCGCACAACCGCCGGCATTCGGCGGTCTTCATTTCCGTCGGAACGGCCATGTTCGGACTCGGAATCCTCAACGCGCTCATGATCGTCTTCGTCGCCGAAGTCTTCGGCGGAGGCGCGCTGCAATTAAGCTCGCTGCTAGCGGCCCAGGCGGGTGGAGGGCTGGCCGCGGGACTGCTCTTGAGTCAGCTAGGCCGCAATCTGCAACCCTCTCGATTGATTCCGCTCGGAGCGGTCGGCATGGCCGTACTGTTAGTCGCCATAGTCAACTCGCCGAATCTGGCGTTTGCGATCGTGCTCACCGCAGTCCTGGGGGCGCCAATAGTGGCCTTCTTCGTAAGCGCCCAGACGCTGCTGCATCGCGGCGTGAGTGACGCGTACCGGGGGCGGGTGTTCGGCGCGTTCAGCACCACCCAGGCGCTAACGATGGTGGGCGGAATGGGACTCGCGACCCTGCTGGGCGACTGGACGGGGGTGCTGCCGCTGATGCACGTCGCCGCCGTCGCGTTCGTGGCCGCCGGCGCGTTCGCGGCCCTGCGGCTCTTCCCACGATCGAGCGAGGAAACACTCGACTCCGAACGCCCCGCGCGTATCCGTTAGCCACTCGTCATCGACTACGTCGTGAAATTGAAAGAGGCGGAAGCATTTGGACGGAGCTGCGGTTTCTTCAGGAGTCCGTCTTCAAGAGTGCGGGACGGATTCTTGTGTTCCACACATCAACGTCACCCGCGCGTCGCAACTCCTCTACCATTTGCACGGTTTCCACTCCAACCTCTTCACTCAACTCGGGCAGGGTACGGCTGCCGGCCAACTCGGTAACTGCCGTGCGCAGTTTCATCACATACTCCGCAACTTCATAGGCGGCTCGGTCGGAAGCTGCGCGGACCTGCAAGGCCTCAAGCTTCTCAAGCCAGTCCAGACCTCTTTCGGCTTCTTCGAACGGGTCATCCAGTGCGTTGGTCGTAGTCAACAGTCATCCTCCACGGCATGGGTTGTGACCTGTCCCCAAGGTTTCTACTGCCGACTATGTTAGTCCCGTGAGCATCCGGACTTGCTCGCCATCTTGGAATCTGATTCGGAGGAGCAGACCATTCATCGGGATAGGTCGGTGGGCAGGGGAACCGTTTACAACGGACCTACGTGCGCGGCGTCACCTCGGTATGCGCGAGCCTGACTACCGCCCAGCGCGGATGTCCGGTGTCTGGGTGGCTCCGTCTAGTTCCTCTAAAGGACGACGAGGACCCACTTGCCCCCAAGAGC
>JAPOVO010000143.1 GCA_026708165.1 Chloroflexota bacterium
GACATAAGCGGTCAGTTCGTTGGATTCAGGCAGTTCTTTGACCGCTTTGGGGGAACCAATAGCTTTGGGTATCCTAAGACCGATGCACGCGCGGATATTGGCGCTCCTGGCATGCTGCTCGCCAGGGGTGCATCCTTGGGGCGAGTTCGGCAGTATTATCAAGCTGCGATTATGGAGTTTTTCCCTGACAATCCCGAAGGATACAAAGTGCAGTTGACGCTTTTGGGCGACTTCTTGCGTGACTTGACCTATCCCAACGAATCTTGGCGGAATCTCTCGCCGTTTTCGGCCGCACAAGAGTTTGCCGCAGGATCGACAGTAGGAATCGTGGCAGTCAGGTAGAAGTTGAACGATCGTCTCCCGGATCGTGCAGGGGGTGTGCAGCTCCGGTTGGGTAGATCGGCAGTGGAGTTAGAGCTATGAGGATAGTGAGACTGAAAGCAGTCCGACTGGTCGCGACCCTTGTGGCCCTGATTGTGCTGTGTAGCACACTTGTCGTGCCTGCAGGCGCAATCGGCGTTGAGGGGCAGTGGGTACCGGTAGCCGGTCCTCCTGGCGCAGCGCCGACCAGCATCGTTCCTTCGCCCATCCATCTATACGATTCGACGGTGTTTGTATCAACAAGTTCGGCGGGCGTATTCAGGAGCAGCAACGGCGGAGGATCATTTGCGCGGCTAAACAACGGGTTGACCGACCTGACCGTGCACGACCTAGCTGTCTCGCCCAAAGTCTGGGTGGACGGCGTGATGATTGCCGCCACTGCGTCGGGAATTCTCAGGACTACGGATACGGGACTGAATTGGTCTGCCGTCGGCAGTGACCTGGGGACCGGCAATGTGCAAAGTGTGGCGATGTCGGCGGACTTCGAGAACGACCACAACGCATACGCGGCAGTCTTCGGAAGCGGAATCTACCGATCTCAGGACGGCGGCGTGACGTGGGTGAATCAGGGAGTGGGGGGTATAGACGATCTCGCAATTAGCGGAGTGAGCGTGTCGCCGGCTGGCCCGAAGGAAGTGTTCGCGTGGACGAGAACCAAGATATTTAGGAGTGCCAATTACGGAAAGAGCTGGACGAGAGTATCAAAGGGGCTCCCGGATGGCGCGAGCGCGCAGTTTCTCAGCGTCAATTTGACACCCGATTTCCGCAACTCGAAGACTTTGTTCCTGGCTACGGCTAACGAAGGAATGTACAAATCAACTGACTCCGGCTTGAACTGGGCCAGCGCCGGGCTGAAAGACTTCGGGCGAATCAACGGGGTTGCGTTCTCACCCAACTACGGTCAGGACGAAAAAGTGTTTGCTGCAACCCAACTCGGCGGGATATTCAAGTCGGTTGACCGCGGCGTGAATTGGAATGAAATAAACGTAGGTCTCGCTGGTCTCGATTTTTCCGTTGTTGCTATTACGCACTCTTTCCTGGATGACCATACGCTGTTTGCCGCGAGCCAAACAGGAATCCTCTACAAGACCACGAACACAGGCGCTGACTGGTTCAAGATCAGCGGCGTGGCCAGCGCCCAAATTGCGGGAATTGGTTTTTCTTCCAATTACGGCTCTGACGCGACTCTGGTGGGCGCGACACACAGCGGCGTTTTCCGGTCGGACGACGGGGGCTGGAGATGGACATCCATTACGGCAGACTTGCCGAACACAGACTTCGAAGCCTTCGCGGTATCGCCTAATTATCCGGCCGACGGAACCGTGGTTGCGATGCTTGGCGACGCGGGCATTTATCGGACGTTCAATAGCGGAGAGTGGTGGGGGCAGCAAAACGAGGGAACGACCACGATACTTCGCGCGGTCCCGCGGACCATAGCGTTCTCGCCCAACTACGCTAACGATAACCTTGTGCTGGCAGGCGGCGGGTCGGGCGCCTTTAGATCGATCGATGGCGGCGCCACCTGGACTCAGGCCAACGAGGGCAGTACTTACACTGACGTGGCTTCGTTCGGTTTCTCACCCGCAATCGCTGCGGACGGAGTAGTGTTTGCCGGTACCGCGGGCGGCGGGTTGTTCAAGTCAGTTGACGCCGGTCAGTCGTGGACGCAGTCCAGCGCCGGCGTGACTAACGGAATGATCAATGCCGTGGCCGTTTCGCCGTCGTTCGCAACCGACCGTACGGTACTCATAGCTACCGCGGGCGGCATATTCAAGTCGACCGACGGGGGGGCGACGTGGACTGGCGTCCACTCGGGCAATTTCATCGGACTGGCGCTGTCGCCTGACTTTGGATCGGACCGCTTCGCGTTTGCGATAACCGAGGGCCCCGGAGGAGGAGTCTTCGGCTCTTCGGATGGGGGCGACACGTGGTCGGAACTCGGGAATGGGTTGGCATCGGACTTGCCGACGATGATCGCCGTTTCGCCCGACTACGGGAACGATCAAAACGTGTTCGTCGGCACGTCGAACTACGGGTTGTGGGTGTTCAAAGGCACGCCTTCCTGAGGCCGTGAGGCGTTCACTGTAGAAGCGTTTTCTGGGCTTGCCGGTATAAGTCGGTTCCGCCGCCGGCGTTCTATCGTGAATTGCTCCGAAACGCCCTCTCTCCCGCGTGAGTGATGGACTCAGGGGCGCGGTCGAAGAAACGATATCGGCCGTTAGGTACTCTGGCAGTTACTCGTCCGCTGTGCGCCAGGTGGTGCTCCAAAACCACCGTATTGCATGTCGAGGGTGCGGAGTTGCGGGTGCGACACTGGAGAGAAACGTCCCAGTCGGGGCGTACGCGTGTAGAATCGATCTAACGGTCGCGGCTCCGTGGTCTCGACCGAGAATGCCTGCTCGAGCCCGTCTGACAGTACACGCTTTTGTTTGAAATGTTTGCACTAAGCCTAAGAATCTCGGACTTCGCGTTTGCCCGATCCGCTGGTCGCGGAGGTGGAGGAGGAGACGCGATAGTCAAGGCCAACACCGACTTGTTCCACCCGCCTACCGAGGAGGAAATCAGAGAACGGGACCTTGCGCAAGACGCGGCCATAGCACTCTCGGTGGCTACGCTGATCCTGGTAGGGGCCGACATCCTGTGGGCACTGCTAGGGCTCGCCATTTTGGGAGAATTCCCGTGGGTGATTCTGGCCTTTCTGGCGGCCGACCTGGGTCTCGTATGGATGTCGCGGTCTCCGAGTTTACGCACTCGGGTTCTAACGATCGGGCGTGGGGTTGCCGGGATCGCCTGGTTCACAGTCGCAGTAATCGTCTTCGGGGATCCGATCGCTTATCCGGTTGGGCAGGGGCTTCTCCTATTGTCCATCCTGGTTCTGATCCTAGGCCGGGGAGGCGAGGGAAAAATCGTTACGGGGATCGTCGTAGCGGTCATATCGGTGGGGTTGACCTTTTCGCTGGCGTTCGCTCAGAGGCAAACCGAGGTCAACGATCGAAACCGGGGCATCGCGGAGGCGTACGAGCTTGCAACCGTGGGGCGGATCGGCGATGCGGTAGACGCCATGGACTTGCTGCTGGGGCAATATCCCCACGATGCGTGGGTCCCCATGCCTGCCGCGGAACTGTTTGCCGCTGACTCGATTCGTGACCTGAACAGAGCCGTCGTGCTCGCCGACAGGGCGGTCGAGCTGGCATCCGACGACCTGAAGGCGCGTGCGTACCTCGTGCTGGCACTCACGCAGGAGAAGAGGGGTGAATACGGTAAGGCAATCGAAAATGTATCGAATGCCATCGAGGTCAACAATAACGATCCATTCGCATACTGGATCCGCAGCGGCCTTTATTTGGCCACCGAGCGCCGCGTGGAAGCGATGGAAGACTTGCGAAAAGTCGAAGAGCTGGTGCCCGGCACCGATCTGGCACAGAGGGCCCGCCTAGCACGGTTGCAATTGCAGGGCGCCAGCCCGATTCGGATTACGGCACCCGACAACTAGCTAACCGGCGTCAAGGCGGACAGCGGCGGCGCATCGGCTATCGGTGATCGACGAGACGGCAGGAGAATCGCGTGGTGGCTTCTCAACGGTTCGTCGGCACCCCCCAAAAGGTTTCGGTTAAAACTAACGCGCCGGTTGATTTTCGGTCATTGGCACCGTGGAGGCTCTTCGGCCGAAGATATTCTTAACCCGCAGTGAACACGCACTAAGAGATTCTGAGGTTAATGAAAGAGCTTCCGTAATGCCTGAACCGAGACTGTCCAAGCGTGATCGGCGAAAGATGGCTAAGGAACGCCGCCGGGCGCAACGACGGAGCGCCGCGCGGCGAAAGTGGCTGCTTCGAGTGATTGCACTGGGCATTGTGGCCGGCGGAATTGCGGCGGCGGTGACTTTCGCGATCAGCCAGGTACCCGCCGAGACGGCAGAAGTGGAGCAAACAGTATCCCAAAGATATCCAGTCGAAGATGAAGGCCGGGACCACGTGCCGCCGGGCACGCGCATCAGCTATAGACATACGCCGCCATCGTCCGGCCCTCATTACGTCGCCCAAGCTCGGTATGGCGTCTACTCGACCGAGGTCCCGGTTGGCGCGTGGGTGCACAATCTGGAGCACGGCGCCATCGTTCTGTTGTTCAAGTGTGATGACGATTGCGAAGCGAAGGCGGCGGAGATTGAACCCATTTATGAGAATCTACCGGCGGGCGCATTCGGCGAGGTCAAGCTGCTAGCGGCCCCGTACGAGGACGCCCCGAAGGACTACACGTTGCTGGCGTGGGGTTGGCAGGAGGACCTGGACTCGCTCGATGCCGCCCGCGTTGAGCGCTTCTACCGGGACCTCGTTGACAAGGGACCCGAGAACGCGCCCTAGCCGCTAGTTAGCGGCAGGTTGTGCTTGGACCTAGCGATCCTCGATCGGCACAAACGACCGGTCGGTCGGACCGACGTATATCTGCCGTGGACGGCCGATCTTGAAGTCGGCATCCTCGTGCATCTCTTTCCAGTGAGCGATCCAGCCCGGCAATCTGCCGATGGCGAAAATGACCGTGAACATGTTCTCGGGAATCCCTATCGCATTCATGATTACGCCCGAGTAAAAGTCCACGTTCGGGTATAGCCGCCGCGAAATGAAGTATTCGTCGCTCAACGCGATTTCTTCGAGGTCCATCGCTATGTCAAGAAGTCTGCTGGTGACTCCCAGCTCCGCTATGACTTCGTGGCAAGTGTTCTTGAGGATGCCGGCACGGGGGTCGTGGGACTTGTAAACGGCGTGTCCGAAGCCCATCAGGCGCGTACCGGTGGATCGATCTTTGGCCCTGTTGACGAAGTCTTGGGCGCTACCCTCGCCAGCCTCGATGCTCTCGAGCATCTCGATAACCTTCTGGTTGGCGCCGCCGTGCAGCGGTCCCCATAGAGCGTTGATTCCGGCCGAGATAGACGCGAAAGCGTTTGCCAGCGAGCTGCCTACCAGGCGAACCGTCGAGGTGGAGCAGTTCTGCTCGTGGTCGGCGTGAAGTATGAAGATCAGATCGAGCGCCCGCGCCACCACGTCGTTGACGACGTACTCCTCGGCGGGCGTTGCGAACATCATTCGCAGGAAGTTTGAAGCATAGTCCAGGCTGTTGTTCGGATAGATCGGGGGCTGACCTATTGCGTGCTTGTAGGAAAGCGACGCGATGGTAGGCAGCTTGGCCAAAAGGCGGATTATCGCCGCGTCCACCTGGTTGGGGGTTCTGGGATCGAGAAATTCGGGATAGAACGCGGAGAGCGCGGAGACGACTGCCGAACAGACGGCCATTGGGTGAGCCTGCTGGGGAAATCCTTCGTAAAACCGATACAGTTGCTCGTGCAGCATCGTGTGGCGGGTGATCCTGCCGACGAAGCTGTCCAGCTCCGATTTGGTTGGCAAGTCTCCGTTGATGAGGAGGTAAGCAGTCTCCAAGAAACTGGACTGCTCCGCCAGCTCCTGGATGGGGATACCCCGGTGCTTGAGGATTCCCTGTTCGCCGTCGATGAACGTAATGGCGCTCCTGGCGGCCGCGGTGTTCGAGTATCCGGGGTCTATGGTTACGAAACCGGTCTGAGCCCTGAGCTTGGTTACATCTACCGCAAGCTCGCCTTCGCTCCCCTCTACGATGGCAAGGTCAAGATCAGTGCCGTTCAGTGAAATTCGCGCGCTCATCGTCACTCCCACGGCTCTTCATAGAGCCCACTTTAGATAGCCAGTTTGCGCCCCATTGGGCTGGGCATCTTGCCATTGACAAACTTGCACGGCGCAACTTGCATCCGGACGGGTCCGCGTTCGCGGCACCTGACCGTCGCAGCGACCGTCCAGATTCTTGAACCAAGATCATCCACAATCGCGCGACGCACTTCAAGTCGCCCGACGCATGCGCACTGCGTCAATATAAGTCTAACTGTCAGACGGCCCGTGAGTTGGCGGATTTCGAGCGAATCATGCGGGAGAATGCGCGAGGTTGCACCGGTTTTGCCGTCTGCTAATGGGCGGGCTGTACTTCGCCGCGCCCCGACGACGGGAACCGAAGTCGTGTTTCGATATGGGAGTTCTGCACGACTCGGGCTGGAGACCAACGGCGGGCGCTTAGTGGAGGAGTTGCGGTTACTATCTTTCTGGCTTCCACACAGTTCGGGCGGTCGAAAGGTAGCAGCAATCGGTCTTGAATAGAGAATCCGGCGCCAGCCCGTCGATTTCGATGTTCTTTCCGCTCTTCAACGAAGAGGCGAATGTTGGTTCCACGGCGACCCGCGCCGTCGCTGCGCTAGAGAACCTTGGATGCGAATTCGAGGTGATTCTTGTTAACGATGGCAGCGCTGACCGCACGCGGGAAATCGCAGAGGGGATTGCGTCGAGCGATACTCGCGTCAGGTGCGTTTCGCATCCGCAGAACCGCGGCTATGGAGCGGCGCTGCGGACCGGCTTTGGCTCGGCGAAACTCGATCTTGTCGCATTCGCGGACGGGGACGGGCAGTTCGATCCCGCCGAGATTTCGCTGCTGCTGGACGCCATTGACGAGAATGACAGGGTGATTGGCTACCGCATCAGCCGCGCCGACGCCTGGCACCGGACGCTCAATGCGCGGGCGTGGTCGACGTTGATGGGCGTTCTGTTCGGCGTTTGGCCGAAGGACCTCGACTGCGGGTTCAAACTATTCAGAAGGGAAGCGGTTCAGAGTCTTGAGCTCGAGTCCGACGGAGCGTTCATCTCGACAGAGCTTCTGGCTAAGGCCAAGAAGGCCGGTTTCCGGATCGGACAAATCGGGGTTAACCACTACCCCAGAGCGGTCGGAACGTCTACCGGAGCCAATCTGCTGGTCATAGTCAAAGCGTTCCACGAGCTCCTGGTCTACTGGCGAAGGCTTCGGTAGTCCATCGTGTCGAAGGTCTCGGTCTTGATACCGGTATTCAACGAACGCGACTCAGTCGGAGAGCTCCTCAATCGCGTCAGTGCGGTGCCGCTGGAGATGGAGGTGATCGTCGTTGACGATCACTCGACCGATGGAACCGCGGAAGTGCTAGCGGGACTCGATATCGACGACGTCGTAGTAGTTACTCACCCTGAAAACCGCGGGAAAGGGGCGGCGGTCCGGACCGCTTTGGGGGTCGCTACAGGCGACGTGGTCGTGATTCAGGATGCCGATCTCGAGTATTCACCGAGCGACTTGCCCGCCATGATCGAGCCGATTGAGCAAGGCAGGACGAAAGTCGTATACGGATTTCGAGATCTGAGTGATCAGGAGTGGATTCGCCGCCTGGGGAATCAATTCCTCACATTGGCTACGAACTTCTTGTACGGTTCGCGCCTGAAAGACATGGAAACCTGCTACAAGATGGTTGACATTGAACTGATGCGATCTCTCGATTTGCAAGCCGACAGGTTCGATATCGAAGTCGAGATAACCGCCAAATTGCTCAAGTCCCGGCAAGAGATCATGCAGGTTCCGGTTTCCTATTATCCGAGGCTGGAGCGGAAGCTCATACCCTGGATCGATGGTCCGCACAGCTTGTGGGGGCTTATCAAATACCGGTTCTTCAAGTAGCTACATAAACGAGGGTGGCCGGCGGCTAAGCGCCGGGCGGGTGTGATCCAGTGAGAGCTGCCACCGGTTCTTCTAAGGGCTGCGCCGATCTGGAGACGCGTCCCCCGCCGACGACGACATCGCCGTCATAAAACACAGCCGCCTGACCGGGCGCAACCGCCCACGCCGGCTCGTCGGTGACCACGGTTAGTCCTGCGTCGCCGTTCGGGAAGAGCCGGGCTGGGATTTCGGGCATTCGCGAGCGGACTTTCACACCGGCTTTGGTGCCGGTGGTCACCCTTTCGACCGACACCAGGTTCACGTCCTCGACCTGAAACTCATTCCGTGAGAGCGCGTCGCGCGGCCCGACCGTTATCGAGTTTTGTTCGACGTCGATGTGGGACACGTACGCGGGTTCACCGATGGCAATGCCGAGTCCTCGCCGCTGTCCGACCGTGTAGTTTTCGATTCCGGAGTGCGTTCCAAGCAGATCACCCCCAATGTCCAAAATCGGTCCGTTACGGCCCGTTCGACCTGCCCAGCTTCGGGCAAATGACCTGTAGTTTCCGGCGACGAAACAGATGTCCATGCTCTCCGGCTTATCTGCTACCCGCAGCCCAAGCTCAGCCGCTTTGGCCCGCACTGCCTGCTTTGAAAGATCGCCCAGCGGGAACATCGCCTTATCGAGTTGGGCCTGAGTGAGGACGTAAAGGACGTAAGACTGATCTTTGGTCTTATCGCGGCCGCGCAATAGTCTGCGGCGACCATCCGGTCCGCTCTCGTCGATGCGCGCGTAGTGCCCGGTGGCGACGGCTCCGGCGCCCGCCTCGCGGGCGATATCCTCCAGGGCGTCGAACTTGATGTAGCGGTTGCAGTCAATGCAAGGGTTCGGAGTGAGCCCCTCAAAGTAACTGCCGGCGAAGTTCTCTATCACCGACCGGGCGAACAGATCCTTGAGATCGACTACCTCGTGCGGGATGCCCAAGATTTCGGCGACCTGCCGCGCGTCGTCTCGGGATTCGGGGGAGCAGCAGTTCCTGCTGCCCGGTCCCTCGGACTGGTCGGGCCAGATGTCCAGAGTGATGCCGAAAACGTCGAATCCGCGTTCTACGAGCAAAGCCGCAGCAACGGAGCTGTCAACGCCTCCGCTCATCGCGACGGCGACTCTGCGCCCGGCGCCGGCGGACATTTTCAAGTAGACATCCCTTCGAGAAAGCGTTTGGTTTCCGATGGACAGTAATCATCAAACTGTAAACCACATTCGAGCCTGAGGCATGTGCGTTTTCGTCTGCCTGCCGGCAAAACGGCGCTTCCGGAGCGGAGCACAGCTTGTTTTCGTTTGGACCACCAGATGAATCGGGCAACGACTTCGTCGGGGGCGCCCTCGAGAGTGCGCAGCGTCAACTTGACTCGGAAGACCTACAAATTCCTTGAGTCGTTGGCGCGGCCTGTAGAATCTGTACGGAGATGGGGGTGTTTTGTAGCAAAGTCTCGAACGGGTCGTCGTGACCCCCTTGGCGGTCGTAGCCGCCCGCTTCGCTGTCGTCTTGCTCTTCTGCGGAGTTATGTTCCTTGTGATTTCGCAGTCGGTAGCCTCACCTGCGCGATCCCGAGCAGAGGCACGGATCGCGTCGCTTGAAGCCCAGATCAAGGAGGCTCGCGGGCGAAACGCGGTGCTCGCAGAGCGGCTTGAATATCGCAGATCGAGCGGATTTGTGATGGCGACCGCCAAGCAAGAATTGATGCTTGCCGAGCCTGGTGAGATCGGTCTTGAGATCGACGGCGTGCTTCCGATCGATCGACCCTCCGAAAGCTCGCCGCTTCCGGTGTATACCGAACCGCCGGGCCCCCCTGGACTGCTGGACTTCGGATACATTAGAGCGTGGAAGGACGCCCTCTTCAGCCCGCGATAGTCAGCCGCCGGGGCGTACGCAACTCTCCTTTGCAGGTCAAAATCAAGCAAATCGATCCGGAATTGCCGCTGCCCGGGCCCCAGACTGGCGGAGCGGCGGGATTCGATTTGGTTACCCGGGAAGATACGACGATACAGCCAGGAGAGTTCGGGTTGATCCCCGCAAACGTAATCGTCGAAGTGCCGGAAGGCTACGCTTTGATCGCCGCGGCTCGTAGCAGCACACCCAGGCGCACGGGACTTGCGATTCCCCAAGAACTTGGAATAATCGACTCAGACTACCGTGGCGATGGCGACGAGATAAAAG
>JAPOVO010000378.1 GCA_026708165.1 Chloroflexota bacterium
CTCTTTTGTATTTTGTCTTCAGACTTCTCGCCCTCGGAGGCCGCGACTAGCAGAGGCCGGCCGTGCCGTCGACTCTGATCCGATGCTGAGATGACCCAGCGGGCGAGCGTTGTAGATAGCGTTTCGCAGCCGCCGGCGGACGCAGGCGACATCACCGGATCCGACCGCATTCCGCTTACGAGCCTAACTCTGGAGGAATTGCGGGACCTCGTGGAGGCGATGGGCGAGACTCGCTATCGCGGGGACCAGATAGGCCGCTGGCTGTACAGGCGTTTGGCGACGGAATTCGATCAGATGAGCGATCTGTCGGCGAAGTTGCGCCGGGACCTGGGGCAGCGCTCTCGGCTCCATGCCTTGAAAATCGCGCGGGTGCTTGACTCCGCTGACGGGGTCACCCGGAAATTGCTACTGACTGGCAGCGGCGGAGTTTCGGTCGAGTCCGTGCTCCTGCCGAGGCGGCGCGGAATGACGCTTTGCCTGAGCAGCCAGGCGGGATGCGCGATGCGATGTCCGTTTTGCGCCACAGGTCTGGGCGGGCTTCGACGAAACCTGAGCTCCGGCGAGATCGTCGATCAATATCTGCTCGCCCGACGACTTGCGCCGGGCGGCGATATCGGGTCGATAGTGTTCATGGGTATGGGCGAGCCGCTAGCGAATCTGAAAAATGTCAAATCGGCCGTCGAGCGGCTTGTTTCAAGCGAGTACTGTGGACTGGGCGCGCGCCGGATAACAATATCGACCATCGGTCTCAGGGGGCGTATCCGAAGGCTGGCCGAATGGCCGTGGCGGGTGGGCCTGGCCATCTCGCTGCACGCGCCGAACGACGAGCTGCGCTGCAGGCTTGTTCCGCCGAGCAGGTCATTCGGTTTGGAGGAATTGATGGCCGAATCGGTGTATTACCAGCGGAAGACCGGCAGGCGAGTCTCATATGAATACGTGATGCTGGACTCCGTCAACGATTCGCCGGATCACGCGCGGGCACTCCGAGACCTGGTTGCCGGGCAGCTATGTCACATAAATTTGATCCCTTATAACTCGGTCGCTGGAACGGGCTATCGAGGATCGCCGCGGGCCGCGATCGAGAGGTTCAGACAGGCGCTGGAATTGGGCGGCGTGCCCGTAACGGTGCGCCGGCCAAGGGGACGGGATATAGCGGCGGCCTGCGGACAGCTTGCCGGAGAGAAGGATGAGACCGCGTCGTGATCAGGATCGCGCCGTCGATACTGGCGGCTGACTACGCCCGGCTGGGTGAACAGGCGGCGGAACTAGAAGGCGCCGGGGCCGACCTTGTCCATTGCGACGTGATGGATGGCTCATTCGTTCCCGCGATTTCGTTTGGCGGCGGTGTTATCTCGGCGATTGCCAGCAGCTCTCCGGTGCCGCTAGACATCCACCTGATGGTCGAAAACCCCGAGAAGCAAGTCCGCCTCCTTGCAGGTTTGAAACCGAAAATCATGACGTTTCACGTCGAGGCCGTCGAAGAACCGCTCGATCTGGCTCGTGAGATACGTTCGGGCGGCGCGCTGGCGGGAGCGGCGATAAAGCCGAACACGCCGATCAAGCGGCTGCTGGAGCTACTGCCCGAGATCGACCTGGCGCTTGTGATGACGGTGGAGCCGGGTAAGGGTGGTCAGCCGTTCATGGAAGAGATGCTGCCGAGGATCGCGACAGTGGCGCGAGCGGTGTCCGAATCGGGTCTGGAGACGCTGATCGAGGTCGACGGAGGCATCGACGAGAACACGATTGCGGCAGCTTCGGCGGCGGGAGCGGATACTTTCGTTGCAGGTACTTCGGTGTTCGGCGACCCGGTAGGGATCGCGGATGCGGTGAAGAGGCTGCGCACTTGCGCGCAGCAGGCGACAGGCTCTTAGGCGGCCTTTTCGGTCTTGTAGAGGGTCCTCAAGCAGCGGGTGCAGATGTTCATCAGCCGCGTGCGGCCCTTGATGGTCACCCGTTTTCGCTGGACGTTGGCGCGCCACCATCGGGGTTTCTTGGGCGCGCGGAGTGCCCACTTCCCTGACGCCTGGTGGCGTATGTGCCGCCCGGCCTGACGGCCTTTGTTGCAGAGGTCGCAAGACGCCACTGGGTAAAAGCTCCTGGAGTTTCTGGCAAAATACTGATTTGAAGGGGCCAGTTGTCATTATAACAGCGCCAGCGATTGGCATCGGGTGATAGAGAGTCGGGATCGGGGGACGAATGTCTGAATCCAGTTCCGCGGAAACGCAACAAACCTCGGTAGATACGGAGCCGCTGACCACTGGACGAGGGCTTCGAACCGGCCTTCAAGCCGGTCTGGACTGGCTGAGGGCCAACAGCGAGGCCATCGACCGCCTAAACGTCTTTCCAGTACCGGACGGCGACACCGGGGCGAACATGGTCTTGACTTTCGAAGCCGCGCTCGATGAGGTTAAAAACACGATCTCCGACTCGCTTTCGGACGTAGCCGGCGCAGCCGCGCGGGGGGCGCTGCTGGGAGCCAGGGGCAACTCCGGGGTCATCTTGTCGCAGATAGTGGGCGGCATGGCCAAGGGGCTACAAGGACTTTCCGAATGTAGCGCGTTGCAGTTCGCCAAGTCGCTGAACAAGGCCTCCGAGGTGGCCTATGACGCAGTCTCGAAACCCGTCGAGGGCACGATGTTGACGGTGATCCGGCACGCCGCGAGCGGGGCCATGGAGGCCGCGGAAGAGGAAGAATCAGTCGAGTCGGTCATTGCCCAGGCAACTGAATCGGCGGCAAAGTCGGTCGAAGACACGCCCAATCGCCTGGCGGTGCTGAAGGAAGCGGGCGTGGTGGACGCCGGCGGGCAGGGCGTCTTCATCATTCTCGAAGGACTCCTAAAGTACAGCCGGGGCGAAGAGATCGAGGGTGAGGTTGTGCTCGACCGGTCGGAAGAAACGTTCGCGGCTTTCGCGCAGGAGCATTCGGGCGACGAGCACGGTTTCTGTACTCAGTTCCTGATTCGGGGTTCGGACCTGGATGTCCCGGCTACGCGAACCGCTCTCGAATCGATGGCCGACTGGGCGATCATCGTCGGCGATCCGGACCTGGTGCGGGTGCACTTGCACACCGAGCGGCCGGGCGACATCCTCAACTATGGCGTGAGGTTGGGCGAGCTGGATCGAATCAGCATCGAGAACATGGACTTGCAGCAGGTCGAACACTTCGCGGGCGTGGCTGAACCGTCTGTGCCAGAGGTTGACGATTCGAATCTGGTGGCGGTCACGATGGGTAATGGGTTTCAGAACATATTCGCCAGCCTCGGGGCTCGTATAGTCCCCGGCGGACAGACGATGAATCCCAGCGCGGCGCAAATTCTGGAAGCGGTCGAGGCATGTCCGGGGGATGGCGTGGTGGTGTTGCCAAACAACTCCAACGTCGTACTGGCCGCCAAACAAGCCGCCGCCGAATCCGATAAGGACGTGGAAGTAGTCGAAACGGTCACCGTCCCGCATGGGATAGCGGCGGCGCTCGCATACAACCCGAACGGAGAACTATCCGGGAACCGCGACAATATGACCGCAGCGCTTGACGGAGTTACGGTGCTGGAGATAACCAAGGCCGTCCGCGATTCGCAGGTGGGCGGTCTGGACGTGCGTGAGGGCGACTTCATCGGACTGCTGGACGGCAAGCTGAGGGCGAGCGGCGAGACGGTCGAAACGGTCTTGGGCGCGCTCTATGAAGAGGTTGGGGATTTCGACGTTGAGCTGGCGACGATCTACCTGGGCGCGGGGCTCGAAGGGACCGACGCGGGCGTCGTGACGGAGACGCTTGAAGCCGCCTTCCCGGACGTTGAGTTTGAGATTGCCGATGGAGGCCAGCCGCACTACGACTACATCATCTCGCTCGAATAGCTACGACCTGACTTCCAAACTCAAGGTCCTTGCGCGTGTCCTCGACGCGGAACGAGAGCGAGGTTTTCCCGACCGGGCGGTAATGGGCGGTCTCGGCAAGTTCGTTGCCGGACTGATCTCCAGCGACGCCGGTGGAACCCTTTCGCCGGAAATCAAGGCGTTGGAAGCCTATGAGGGCATGGACGCTTCGACCAGGGCGGCGGCCGTAGCCGAGGCGATGCAGAGCCTGGGAGAGCGCACCGAGCAGCCCCAACGGAAGGCTCCTCGACGGAAGAAGAAGCGAGTGACCGGCGTCGGCCTCGAATCGCCCGTAACGGACCTGTTTCGGGTTGGGCCGCAGTACGAAAAGCTGCTGAAAAAACTTGGCATCGACACTTATCGAGACATGCTTTTCCATTTTCCGCGCAGATATCTCGATAGATCGACGTTCACTCCCATAAGTGATGTTGAGCCGGGAGATGCCGTCAACGTGATCGCCGACGTTATTGAGATTGTCAGCCGGAAGTCGCCGCAGCGGCGATTCACGCTCACGGAGGCGCTGCTCAGCGATGAGTCAGGGGACATCAAGGCAATCTGGTTCAACCAGCCTTACGTCGCCAAAAGCCTTCGAAACAAGAAGGGAGTCGCGTTCTTCGGACGGGCGACGTGGGGAGACCTAGGCCCCGAATTGCGAGCGCCCGAATACGAGCTGGACCTGGGACGGTCGCTGCATTCGGGACGCCAGGTGCCCGTATACCGGAGCACCGGCAAGCTATCGCAGAAGCTGCTGCGGCTGTGGGCGTCGCAAGCGGTCGAGGCGTGCGCGGCGCTGGTTGACGAGTTCCTGCCGGAGCGGATTCTGGAATCGGCCGGGTTGATCGGCATCGAGGAAGCGCTGAGGTCGATCCACTTTCCAGAAACTCCCGAAGACGCCGTTCGGGCGGTGAAGCGTCTGGCATTCGACGAGCTATTTCTTCTCCAACTGGGCGTGCTGGAAAGGCGCAGAGACTGGCGGGAGGGCAGCCCGGGCAAGGCTGTAACGGTAGAGCGCGACGACGTGCGGAGTTTCGTTCGTTCCTTGGGGTTTGCGCTAACCGGCGATCAAAAGCAGGCGGTAGCGGAAATCCTCGACGACATCGAACGTCCAATCGCGATGAACCGGCTGCTCCAGGGGGACGTCGGGTCAGGCAAGACTGTGGTGGCGGCGTCCGCGCTGCTGGCGGCGGCGCTGGCAGGTGCGCAGTCGGCGTTCATGGCTCCCACGCAGATCCTGGCCGAGCAGCATTTCAAGACGTTGACCGATCTCATGTCTTCGTATGGCTTGGAGGCCGCCTTGATCACGGGCGCGCTGACCAAGGCGAGGCGACGGAAGGCTTGGGAGAGGGTCGAGAATGGCGAAGTGCAAATCGTGGTCGGGACGCATGCGCTGATCGCCGATGAGGCGAGATTTCGCGATCTAAACCTCGTGATCGTGGACGAGCAGCACCGCTTCGGAGTCCATCAGCGGGCACGGCTGCGGGGCAAAGGATTCAATCCGCACATGCTGGTTATGACCGCCACACCCATACCGCGAACGCTGGCGTTGACGCTGTACGGTGATCTTGACATAACCCGAATAAGCGAAATGCCGCCGGGGCGTACTCCCGTAAAAACGGCCCTCATCTCACCGGAGACGCGGACGAAGGCCTATAGATTCGTGCGAGAACAGCTTGCCGCGGGATGGCAGGCGTTTGCGGTATATCCGGTGATCGACGAATCGGAGACTCTCCAAGTCAGGGCGGCTGAGCGGGAATTCGAGAGGCTGCGCGAGGAGGTTTTTCCGGAATTCGGGGACGGAATCGCGCTGCTGCACGGCCGGATGAGCAACAAGAGGAAGACCGAGACGATGATTCGTCTCAGGAACGGCGAAATCAAACTGCTGGTCAGCACGGCGCTGGTGGAGGTTGGGGTCGATGTGCCGAACGCGACGGTGATGATCATCGAGGGGGCCGAGCGGTTCGGTCTGGCGCAACTGCACCAGTTTCGAGGACGCGTGGGGCGCAGCGACCAGCAGAGCTATTGCCTGCTGTTCAGCGACTCGACCGACGCCGCCGAAAACGAGCGGTTACAGGCGATGACACGCTCGGGCGATGGATTCGCGCTGGCTGAAAAGGACCTGGAAATAAGAGGTCCAGGGGAGATTCTGGGTTCGCGGCAGAGCGGGCTGCCGGTGTTGAAGGTGGCGAGCTTGTCGGACGTCGATACGCTGGAGCTTGCCCGCAGGGAGGCGGTGGCGCTGTTCAAACGGGACGGTTACCTGAAGGACCCAGAAAATGCGGGCGTGGCCGAACGGCTGGCGAATTTCTGGGACAGCCTGGCCGAGCTGTCGTGAACGAGAAGCGAGGATAGCTTGCCGGGCCGCGGGGTCCGCGTGACGGCGGGGTCGGCGCGCGGCAGGACGCTGAGAATTCCGAGACGTTCAGTCACCCGCCCGACCTCGGCAAAGCTACGAGAGGCGATATTTGCTTCGCTCGGCGGTTTCTGGTTCGAGACGGTGGCTGACCTGTTCGCGGGGAGCGGCATCCTTGGTATCGAGGCCCTGAGCAGGGGGACGACCTTCGCCACGTTCGTCGAGTCGAACCGAGCGGCCGCTTCGATAATCCGCTCGAACCTGGAGAAGTCGGGATTCGCCGACCGGTCGGAGGTCGTCGCGCGGCCGGTCGAGGCGTTCTTGCGATCGTGCGACAGCGTGTTCGATCTAGTGCTGGCAGATCCGCCTTATGAGTACGCCGACTTGGACGGATTGATAACGTCGGCCTCCATGAGGCTGGTGTCGGAGGGCGGGGTACTGGTGCTGGAGCACGCGTCGCGCCGCCCGCCGCCGTCCGCAGTTGGGGGATTGGCGCTTTCAAAGACACGCAATCATGGGGACTCGGCGTTCAGCGTCTATGTCAGGGATTCCGGTGACGATTCCAACTGATCCAGATCAGCTTTGGCTGTCCTGATGTGAGAACTCAAGTTCGAATTGAGTGAGCTATTTCCCGATGGCGATGCTGGCCGTACATCACAATTCCGTGAAGAGAATGGTTGGAGCGTGACAGACGCGTAACTAAATCCGTCGATTTGCGACAGCGCGCGTCGTTTTTGTTACGCTGCTACCGCCGTTACGTTTGTATGAATTGACTACATAGAGCTTGCCGTGTGAGGGCGGGCAATTTGTCAGGCCCTCCACGGCTTTATGTGGTCTCGTAACGGCAGAGTTACCCGCCTAAGGGGGGCCGCCTAAACGGCGGTGTTGCCCACCTTAGGGGGTCCACAAATGAGCAGAGCCTGAATCCAGCCGGCTGTCGTCGACAGTCGGTTTTTCCTTTTCCCGGACAGAGTTCTTCTGTCCCGTATTTAGAAGGCCCGCCACACAGGTGGCTATTGCTATGGATTGCAGCTGCCGTGGGTTACCGGCCGCTAGCAGCAACGGAGGTTGCATTGATAAAGCGAAGTGTCATAGCCATCATGAGCGCCGTGCTCTTGGTGGCGCTCACGGTGGGGGGCGCTCTCGCGGACCACCCCGCCAACGACGGTCAGCGGTTTTCGGACCAGCCGCCCGAAGTCCAGGCGCTGTATGCGGCCGTTCACGGCGCCAACGCCGACGTACAGTGGGTAATCGACCACAACGCCGCGATAGGCGCGACAGCGCCGGCAGCACAGCCAGGGCCGGCAACGGTTGACCGCTCCAGCGACGACTGGCTGAGAGTCAATCACGTGGCCTATTTCCGCAGCGGCGACCTTGAGCTGGCGGCTCGGATCGCTGACAGCGTGATCATGCGAGGCACCGTTGAAGAGTTTCTGGCCGGGACAGACATGGGCGTGCTGTACGGCTACGTCCCGCCCGCGGCTCCCGCACCCGGAGCACCCTCCGGTGGCGGCGGCGGTGGCGGCGGTGGCGGAGGCACACCGAGCGGCAATGGTGGTGCGCCCGCACGAGCCGCACCGGCAGAGTTCACGTGGAGCAGTCCCCAGGACCAGATCTGGTTTGTGGGCGAGGTCGTGGACCTCATCCTGCCGGTCGCGCCGGGCGCGGATGACACGACGACGTACGCGCTGCCCGCTTCGGGCGAGACCCTGCCCGACGGACTCAGCTTCGATGCGGACGCCAGAAAGCTGGGCGGCATAACAACCGCGACTTTCACCAGCGCGACGCTCACCTACACCGCGACCACGTCGTCAGTCAACCAGACCAGCACGCTGACGTTTGACGTCGTGGTTTATGACGCGGACACGTCGCCGATGTTTGCTGCCGATTACAGCATCGACGACATCACGTTGGACCTGGACGCCACCGCTACCAGTGGCGTGGCGCAGACCGCCTTTGCCGACGTGGCTTCGGGCGGCAACGGCGACATTACCTACAGCCTCAGTCCGAATGTTGGCTGGGTCTCGTTCGACGCCAGTTCCAAAGTGCTGACCGTGACGGTGACCAGCGCTCAGAGCGAGACGTTCACCTACACCGCGACGGACCACGATGGCGACATGGACTCGGTGACCTTTATGGTCACGGTGAGGCTGGCGGTCGTGGATGTGGATCCGACTTTCGGCACCACTACGGTCGAGGACGTTACTCTCTTGCAGGTCACGGGCGTTCACAGAATGACCTTGCCAGAGGCCACGGGTGGCAACGGCAACCTGACGTACACTTTGGTGCCTACTTCCGGCACCGCACCCTGGGTGACGTTCAATGCGGCCTCCAGGGAGGCGACCATCTCGCGGACCGGGGCGCAAAGCGAAACCGAGTTCACCTACACCGCGACGGACGAGGACGGTAATAATCCGGCCACGCTGACGTTCAACATCCCGATTGAGGCGGACACGACTCCAGCGCTTGCCCAGGCTGACATTGCCACCGGTACGCTGACGGTTGGTGTTCCAGCGTCGGTGCAGTTGGCTGCAGCCACTGACGGCAACGCTCCGTTAACGTACTCGGTCACCGGTCTGCCCGATGGCATGAACTTCAACAGCGGAAACCGTTATCTGGGTGGCACGCCCACGGCAGCTGGCACGACCACGGTCACGTACACCGTCGTAGACAACGATGGTGACACTGTCAGCATCACGTTCGATATCACGATAGACGCCGCCTAGCGGCAAAAGGAGGTTTCTAGCTAACGCGAGGCCCCGGCCAAGCAACCTTGGCCGGGGCCTCTCTTTGCAGGAGGTGCGGAGGAGTGGCAATTCTGGAGGGCATGGCCGTCGGAGGCGCGGCCTACATTGCTGTTCGGATCGGCTGTCAGGTCGTCACTCTGATGCGGAACGTCATCGGCAGGCTGCGGGGCGGGGCGTGACTGACAGAGACCGCGATGCCTTCGGCCTGGTCGTCACCGTCGTACTGGCCGTGAGTTTCGGAACCTGGTGGCTATCGACGTGCGTGGGCCAAATGTGACTTGAAAAGGCGGAAACGAGATTGACCTTGTATGGCATGGAAGTGTTTTTTTTCGGGACCGCTGTCGGCGCTGTCGTGACGTTCGTGTTGATCGCGATCTTCCTGTTGCTTAGCAGGCCGGACGAGGAAGAATCAACCACCGACTGAGCCCGACCCGCCTGGCCAGCCGAGGGGCGGCGTGTGTCTTCCTCCCGGAGCGGACGCCGCCCCACCTGAAATCATCCATGTGTCGCGGGCGGGCCGCCCAGGTTATCCCTCAGTGAAATGCCTGACACCCATTCCACGACAGGGCGGCCCGCCCACCACGACAAGCGAGGTTAGAAGTGAACTACCTGGTCTGCGAGACCTGGGCCGGATTGCGGAGCAAGGCAGTCATCCACATCGACGGCAGGTGCTTCCCGCAGAGCTTCCCCGGCTACGGCACTCCAATCTCGCAATGGTCGGGTTACTACGACACGCTAACCGAGGCCCAAGCCGCAGCGGTCACAACGGGTCGGCGGGTCACGAAATGCAAACGATGCTTTCGGTGAGGACTGCCCCCGAACGAGAAAAGACGTCACCTAAATATGGCCATTTGCAGCCAGGACATCCTCTATATGAAGCGTGGCGATCACGTGGTGCGGCGACTGCCTGTAGCACGTGTGCTCTCGGACATTAGGCGTGAGCCAACCCGATCATGTGCCGCGGCTCTTCGCGGGGCACGAGTTCCGCCTGGAGGTCGTGGATCCCGGGCGGGGCGGCTGATGACATACGTCGTCAATGAGAATCGATGCAGGGGCAGGGCCGTCATTCACGCCGCCCGATGTTCCTCCAGCCGGCCGCCGGGCCACA